>JAITKT010000052.1 GCA_031278225.1 Deltaproteobacteria bacterium | reverse complement strand
TCCTTGATCTCCCGCGCCTCCATGCGGGGATTCCACAAGGAATGCGGAGGGGCCATGGACCTCTGCTCCCTGGCTATGAGGGTCAGGGTGGCGGCCAGGATCCTGGCCGAGGCCTCGTTCGCGGCCCTGTTCGCGGAATCGGAACCCATCGCGGATGAAAATCCTTCCCGAAACATTCGGTCATTGGTGATTGTGGAAACGTCCGGCGAAAAAACGCCGGGGAGAAAACGCGGGGGGAACAAACCCGAAAAAAAACCCCGGGACAAACCGAAAAACGCGGGGGGGAAATCCGCCTCAAGCCCGCCGTTTCGCCCGGGCGTCGTCCCCCGAAGCGCCGGACGCGCCTGACGCGCCGCCGGGGAACTTCCCGGAAGCCTTTTTGAACATGTCGTACTTGGTGGTGTTGTGATAGCAATTGACGCAAACCGGGCTTTCCGCGTGCCCCAGGGCCCTCCCCACGAGGTCTCTCTGGCGCTCGAACTTCGGGGAGAGCCAGGCCTCACTAAGACCGGTTTCCCCGAAACGCCCGACCGTGTGGCACTCCGTCCCGCGACTGTCCTGACCGCAAAACTGGATGGAACCGTCGCGCTTGATCTCCATGGCCAGAAACACGTCCACGCATTTCCCCCGGAAAAGACCCCCGGACTGTTTCGCGAGATGGGGAGCCGCCGCCGGACTGTCCTTCACGAAGTTCAAATTCGTGAGATCCACCGCCACCTTGTCCGCGACCCGCGACCATTTTTCCGCGAACCCGCCGGGATCCGCCTCTTCCGCCTCGCTCGCGAGGACCGAGGTCAAAACGCTCAAAAAAGGTTTCGGGGCCGATCCCCTTCTCCCGGCCGCCATGAGGACGTTCTTTTCCAAATCCCCGTGGCGGGCCCCCCTCCGGTTGAACTCGTATTGGGCCGGGGTGAGGCCCTGCATGGAAAACTGAAGCTCGTCCAGTCCCGCCTCCATGAATTCGTCCATGAGCCGGGGGGTGAGGTTTAAGCCGTTCGTGTAAATCTTGAGCCTCAAACCCTTTCTCTTGGTCATGGCCACCAATTCGGAGATCTCCGGATGGAGAAGGGGCTCCCCCCACCCCGCGAACCTCACGGCCGTCCCCCCGAAAAGGGCGGCCTCGTCCAAAATACCCTCCGCCAGCTCCATTTTCATGTGCCCGACGGGTCTTCGGGAGAGCCGTCTCGAGCAGAAGACGCAGTCGAGGTCGCAGGCGTTGGTGGGCTCGAGGTTCAGGAAAAAGGGAAATTCCCTCGGGGGATCGTAATCCGAGAGCCAGCCCGGGTCCGAGTATATGTCAAAAAAAGGGTCGGATTCGGGCCCTTTTTTGTAAACGAGCAAATTAACCCTCCCCCGGCGCGGCGGACAAACGCCCGCGCGATTCGCGCGCGTCAAGAAAATCGGCGTCGGGGCCATTCTAACACAACCCGGAAGGACGGGGCTTTCCCCGAACCGCGGGGAAAGGCGGGGCGATTGGTCCGCGGGCGCTCCCGCCCCGACCGGGCGCCAAAAAAAATACGGCCAGTCTTCCCTCTCAAAAAGACTGGCCGTAAACTCTCTGTCATTCCCTTAACATCGGAATCCGGACCTCCGTTCGGGGCTCGGCAAGCCTTTTCCCCTCGGAACTTTCGGCCCCGTTTCGACCCCCGCCGGGTCACTCTTCCGTTTCCGCCGCCCCGTCCGACCGGGCCCCTATTCCCGTCGGACGTCGAAGACGACGTCAGAAAGCGCTCCCCCGCGGGTTTCGATTCGTCCGGATTCGCCTCGCGATCTTCCTCCTTCTCTTTTCGCCGTACCCGCGACCGTCGGCAGCGGGCCGGACCCGGGATGGGTTTTCCCTTTCCCGGCGATCCCCCCGTCCGAAGATCGGGGGGCGCGAGGGAACGGGCATTCCCGGAGATTGGGAGTGAGTGTTAAACGCGACGAATAATCGTCTCTCCGGGAAAACCCGCTCCCCGCCGGGTCGGAAAACCCGGGGAAGCACGGGCCTTCCTTGGTTTCCAATATGCCGCGTTCGAAAGCTTTTTTCATTGGCCGAGGTCAATTGCCCGAAAAAAATGTTGAGAAAACATTCCGGAAGAATCAATAAAACGTTCCGAAACCTTTCGGGCAATCGATTTTTCCGTCTTCGGAAATCAATCGCGGCCGCCCTTTGACGGCGAAATTACCGGGGGCGCTTTCGAACGAGCCCGACAAACCAAACGCTTTCGTTTGAATCGAGAAACTCCGAAAGAATCCTTTTCTCCCCGGGAACGAATCAAAAAAACCGAAAACGTCTTTCATTGACGGGGACGGCGGCGAAGGCGAAGGGTCGTTTCGAATTCGTCCGAACGCCAAAACGGGGGTCCTGGTTTTCCCGGGCGCCCGATCTTCCCGGTTCCCGCGAGTCCCCCCGCTCTTTATTCCCCGGACCTCCCTTGCCCGCCCGTGCCCGCCCATGCCCGGACCGCGGGGGCGTCTTCCCCCTCGTCGGCGTGGCTTCCCTTGTTCTTCGTTTCTCGGGGAGCGATGTCGCGACCGCATCCGACCGTATCCGACCGTATCCCGCCGGGTTGCCTCTTTCGCGATTTCGGGTTATCATCGTTCGATTGCGCCCGAGCCCGAAAAAAACCCGAAACAAACCGACAAATCATCCCGACGCCCTCGTTTTTTCCCGGGGAAACCCGACCCGCGCGGAAAAAATTTTCCGGGGAAATTTATTTCGCCGCGGCCGGACTCCCCCCCGATGTCCGACACCGACGCCGACACCGACGCCGCGACGCGCGCCAGCGGGAACACTCCCGTCATTCAGGTGATTCGCATGATTCCGGCCATTCCGACAAAGAGAATTTTTTTCGTCTTCGCCTTGACTTTCGCGCTGTGTTTTCATTGGATCGCCCGGGAAGCGTCAGCGCTTCCCCCGGAGGAAACGGGCGCGCCCCCGGAACTCCTCGAGTGGGAAAAGTGGGTCACCCGGGACCATCCCCAATACCTTTGCCCCCCTTACGGATCCGAACGGAGCGAATGGTACTGCGAGCTCCGGGACTTCCTGAAACTGGATCTCACGGACAAGGGCGGGACCTTCCGGATGGGCTTGGAATTGAGGAGCAAGACGGCCGCGAGGCTTCCGGGAAACCTCCGGGCCTGGCCGACAAACGTGGTTAACTTGAAGGGAAGCTCGGGACCCGTCGGGGACTTCGTGTCCATGATATCCGGATCGAGTCCCGGAACCCCGGTCCCGGTCCTGGGGGACGACGTGCCTCGCGTCTATCTGGAACCGGGCCTTTACGAACTCGCGGGGGAATTTTCCTGGTCCGAACTCCCCGAAACTCTTCCCGTCCCCATGGGGGCTTTCCCCGTCGTGACGGTGAACGGGAAGGAACTTTTCTTTCCCCCGACCGACGCGGATTACGTCCGAAGGGAGAGCGCGGTCTGGCTCCGGGAAAAGGCCCCGGCCGCCCCGGGGTCGGAAGAAGGGAAAGTCACCGACCCCGGAACTCCCCCGTCTCAAACGTCCGGGGAGACAAAGATAAAGGTCGAAAGACTCTTGACCGACTCGGTCCCCATGGCCGTGATGACCAGGATGACCGTGACCGTTTCCGGTCCCCCGAGGGAAGAAACCCTGAAGTCCCCCCTTCTTCCGGGAAACGTTCCGCTCCGGCTCGAATCCCCCCTGCCCGCGCGTCTCGTGCCGGAAGGCCTGAGGATCCAAGCCCGCCCCGGGGTCCACGTCATAACGCTGAATTCGAGGGTGGTGGGACCGGTGGATCGCCTCGGGCCCTCGGCCGGGGACTTCGGGAGGGAGTACTGGGCCTTCCGGGGACTGCCGGAAATCAGGCAGGTCGAAATCCTGGGGGCGAGGCAGGTGGACGCCTCGAGACTGGACATCCCCTGGACCGGGTACCCCGTCTACGAGATCGACGAGGGGACGGTTTTGGAATTCGAAACCCTCCGGAGGGGAGACCCGGACCCCGGCCCCAATCTTCTGAAACTCGAGAGACAATGTTGGCTCGACTACTCCGGAAAAGGTCTTTCCTGCTCCGACGAACTCACCGGACGCATGAGAAGGGACTGGTTCCTGACCGCGGACAAGCCCTTCGAACCGGGGCAGGCGAGCATCGGGGGAGTGCCTCAGGTTTTGGTCATGGGTAAGAATTCAAGGGGCGAGGACGCGCCCGGAATACAGATCCGGGAAGAAAGACTGCGTCTTTCCGCCGACCTCCGAATCGAGGATTTCGACGGGATCATTCCCGCCTCCGGCTGGGACCAGAACCTCACCTCCGGTTTCCAGACCCTGTGGCTTCCCCCGGGGTACTCCCTCCTTTACGCGGGCGGGGCCAAGGCCGCGGACTCTCGCGGGATTCCCGCCTCCTGGTGGGACAAGTGGACCACCCTGGACTTCTTCATCGCCATCGTGGTCGTCTTCTGCGTTTACAGGCTCATCGGAAGAAAAACGGCGATTCTCGCGGCCTTCGCCCTCATTCTTTCCTACCACGAGTTTTTGGCCCCGCGGATGGTTTTCCTCCACATCCTCGCGGCCCTCGCGATCCTTAAGGCCCTGCCCCGGGAAAGCAGGGCGCGAATCGTCTTTTCCGTCTGGAAGGTCCTCGCCTCCCTCTTTCTCGTCGGGTTCGTCATCGCCTTTTCGATCCTTCAGCTCCGTCACGCTCTCCATCCCCAGCTGGAAGACCCCGACGCCTCGACCCGGGGCTTCATGGGATACCCGATCTCCATGACCTTCAATCTCATGCCCGCGCCGGAAGTCTTTTACGATTACGGGGAATACCCGGACGGCGCCGCGGACGCCGGACCCGCGGCGGCGGATTACGCTTTCGAGCAAGTTCGCGACGAGGCCCCCAAGCCCGACGGCGCGGTCTCGCGGAAAAACGAAATCCTCGCGGAGGCCCCGTCTCCCGCGGGAAGGGCGAGGGGAGCCGCGGCCGCGGCCCCGGCCCCGCTTCCCCCGGCCCCCGCGACCTCGAAGTTCCAAAGCCTCCGAAACTCCCGCTCCTTTCTCCAGAAGAGCGAACTGGCCCAAAACAGCTTCCCCCGCCCCGACTGGTCTTGGAAACGCGTGAACCTCAATCCCGGGGGTCAGGTTTCGAAGGACCAAAAGATGAAAATAGCCTTGGTGCCCCCCCTCGCGAACCGGCTCCTGGGTTTTCTCCGGACCATCCTCGTCGTCTGGTTTTCCCTCGCGGTCACGGGCTTCGACCCGGGCGACCGGAAATACCTCGGGAAGGGCAAGGACGGCCGCTTCCGCTTTCTCGCCCGCTTCTTCCCCGAAAAAACACCCGCGCTTCTCCTTTTGCCCGTTCTTCTCTTTCTCGCCCAAACCTCAAGCTCCCCCGCCCTCGCGGACGCCTTTCCCTCCGAGAATCTCTTGAAAGATCTCCGAACCCGGCTTCTCGAAACGGAAGACATCCCCAACCCCGGGATTCCCCTTCTGGAGATTGACGTCGGAAACCGGCCGGTCCAATCGACTTCCCCGAGTCCCCCGACCCCCCCGGCGGACGGGGCCGCCGCGCCCGCGAACCCCCCGGGCATCCCCCGCGACTCCCTCGTCCCCGCGTCCTTCGCGATGGAGATCGAGGCCGCGACCGAAGTCTTCGTCCCCCTCCCGAGCCTGGACCGCAAGATCTTCCATCCCCGGGAAGCCACCCTCGAAGACGGCCGGAAAATCCCCCTGGTTCTCCGGGCGGACGGGGCGGGAACCCTTTTGGCCCTGGTCCCGGCGGGGAAACACAAGCTCACCCTCTCGGGGATCCTCAAGGCCCAAGGCTCTTTCCAGATAAACTTCCCCAACCTCCCCGGGCCCAAGAGGGTAAAGTCCCTTAACCCCCTGGTCAAAATCGCGGGAGGCGCGAACGCGGACGGTTGGCTCTCCGATCGCAGTCTCGTGATTGAAATCGAAACGATCCGACCCCCCGAAACCCCGGCCGAAGCGAAAGACCCCGCGGAAGACGCCGCGGAGGGCCAATCCGAACCGACGGCGGAAGACCCCGCGACTCCCGAACCCGCCGCGCCCCCGACGGGCGCCGCCGGCACCGGGGGAATCGAGCCCTTCTTCACCGTGGAAAGGACCATCTCCCTGGGGGTCGAGGCCAAGGTTTTGACCGAGGCGAGCGCCCTTTTCCCCCTCGACTCCCCCGTGACCCTCGCTCTTCCCCCCGTCAAGGGGGAAAACCCCACTTCCTCCCAAGTGACGCTTTCCGGGGACAGGATCCTTCTCAACTTCTCGGACCGCCAAAGGACCGTTTCCTTCGAGAGCTCGCTCAAGATCGAAAACGACACCCTGACCCTCACCGCCTCCGAGGGACCCTATCAGGAAGTCTGGACCCTCGACTCCGCGAACATCTGGGACGTGGAAACCGCGGGCATCGCCCCGGTCCTGAGAATAAGTCCCCTTGGCTTCTACAATCCCCAATGGCTCCCCTGGCCGGGAGAGTCCGTCACTTTCGAGATATCCAGACCCGTCTCCGCCCCGGGCCGCGACCTCGTGGCCGACCGGGGGAGTCTCGACGCGGTCGTGGGGGAAGACGGGAGAAAACTCACCCTCACCGCGGTTTTGCGCTCCAGCCAGGGAAGAAACCTCGGCTTCAATCTGCCTCCGGGCGCGGAAATACAATCCATAAGATTAAACGGCTCCAACCTCCCCTTTTCCGGAAACGACCCCGTTCCCGAGGGCTCGGGACCTCCCGTGACGCTTCCCCTTTCCCCCGGCCGCAACACCTTGGCCATCGAATGGCTCGACCCCTCGGACGTCGGTTTCGCGACGAGACTCCCCGAGGCGGACCTGGGTCTTTTGACTTCCAACATAGTTTTGAGCGCCGAGCTCCCCGGAAACCGTTGGATCGTCCTCGCGGGCGGTCCCCGTCAGGGTCCGGCCGTGTTGTTCTGGTCCTACGCGGCCGCTCTCCTTCTTCTTTCCTTCGTCCTCTCCCTCACGAACCTCACCCCCCTGGGGACCGGTTCCTGGTTTTTGTTTCTCCTCGGTCTCGGCCAACTCCCCGTCCCCGCCGCCATGATCGTGGCGGGCTGGTTGTTGGCCCTGGGTCTCAGGGGCAAGAAAAACACCGTGAAAAACCCGACCATTTTCAACTTCACCCAGATCGTCCTCTGCGCGTGGACGGCCCTGGCCCTTTATTTCATCTACGTCGGCCTCACCGCGGGTCTTCTCGAGGCCCCCGACATGTCCATCCGGGGAAACCATTCCTCGGCCGCGCACCTCGAATGGTTCTCCGACAGGGCCGAGGGTCCCTGGCCCCAACCCTGGGTTTTGAGCCTCCCCGCCAAGGCCTATCAGTACCTGATGCTCGCCTGGGCCCTCTGGCTGGCCTTCTCGATAATCCGCTGGCTGCGTTGGGGCTGGAAATCCTTCTCCTCGGGAGCCCTCTGGAAAAAGACGGAACCCTTCGCTTTCGCCCCCAAAACCCCCGCGGGCCCCGGCGGCCCGGGCCCCGGCCCCTCCCGGGCCCCCCTCGGGCAAACATACGCGCCCCGGCCGGGAACCGCGCCCGGCGCCCCTCCCGCCCCGGGAACTTACCCGCCTCACGCGGGACCGCCTCCCGGAACCGCGCCCGCCCCGGGCACTTACCCGCCTCATCCGGGAGCCGGCCCCGCTCCGGGCGCTTACCCGTACCCGCCCTACCCGGGAGCCCCGAAGCACCGTCCTTTCACCCCCTACCCGGGGGCCAAGGTCCCGCCCCCCGCGGAACCGGTCGAACCGCTCGCGGAGGGTCCGCCGGCGATTTCCGAAGACAAGGGACAAGGCGAACCCCCGGTTCCGACGGAACCCGCGGCCCGACCCGATCGACCCGACGGCCGGACTTCGGGGGAAAGCGGTGACAAGGAAGAAACTCCCGGCTCCGACCCCGGGAAAGATTCCCCGAAAGACGACAAACCCGAATGACGAACCCGGGCGGGCGCAATCCGGCGCGTCCGCCCCTTTCCCTCGCGAACCCGCGATCAAAAAAGGGCCCCGGAAAGATCCGCGGCCCTTTTTTCTTTCTCGCGTATGTCGGACGAACGTTTCGAAACCCCTTCGGCGAAATCGGCGGAATCCCGGGGCGCCCGCGCGAAACGCCCCGAGGCTTTCGCTCCAAGCGCCCCGCGGCCTTTTTAACGTTTTTCCGCGCGCGATGAAATTTTATTCGGCGTTTCCCGATGACTTGGCGAACGCCGTTCCCCGAGAACCGAAAAACGTTTTCCCCGCTCCCGGAACGGCTTTTACGATTCGCGCGCGCGGCGGCGGAGATCGAAGAACGGCGAAAATCCGGGGGAGCGGGTTAAGATTTTACTTTTTTTTAACACTTTTCCCCCGCGTCCGGTTCCGGTTTTCCGAATTCGCGACTTTTCGGAGCTTCCCCGAGACTCCCGCCAAGGCTTCGGGAGCCCTTTGGCCGGGCGTTTCGCTCGAGGAGATGTCAATCGCGGCCGCCCCGCGGACACAAAAAAACCTCAAAAACCATGTTTTTGAGGGGTTTTCGCGTCCGGACGCGCGCGATTAAGGGCGTTATCCTTCACATATGTCAAGATTTTCGGAGTTGTCGGCGGGGAATCGGTCTTGCCGCGGAAGGCGTGACACGCCCGGCCGAACTCGAAAGAACGGCCGGAGCGGTGTCGGATGTTGGAAGGAATATTGAAGAAATTGTGGTGGGATTCAACGCGACACGTATCCGAGTGGATGTGTCAGGTGGGGAAATTCATGGTTTGTCCTTGAAAATGGTTTGCGTCAAGGTTCCGTTGATATATTCGATGACAACGCGCGTTCGTTGTCGGAAAGGGCAAAACCGGCGACCGATTATAAAAACACTTTTATAAAGGGCAACGTTGAAGTGAGCGGGTCACCGTCCCGAATCCGCCTCGAAAATCGTCAAAGCCGAAGCGCTTTGATTATGGCGGGTAAATGACGGCCGGAGTTCGACAAAACAAGGGAAAAAGTCTCTATGGAGCGTAAGATCCTTTAACCACCACATCCGGTGTTGATGTGGCAATAATCATCCGTCGGTCCGAGAAAAAGAAATGAAATGATTGAGGTGCGTTCGCCGGAAGGCGCCGAGGATCGGGTCCGGATGAGGATTCCGACTCGCGTGACCCCGCGCGGTGAAAAGGCCGGGCGCGAATCGAAGGGAACCGGAGAACCCTCCTCGGGGGAGGCTTGGGACTTCGAATGCCGTTGTTCCCTAAAATCTACATCCTTATATCCCTTTTTGACCCCCCTGTCAAGCTTTTTTCGAGCCCCTCGAAAAAATATTTTCGGGCCGCCCCGGACGGCGCTTCGGCGAGAGGGGTCCGGGTCCGGGAAGCCCAAGCCCGTCGGGGATTTCCCGCGACCGGGGGCCCCCGCCGGCGTCGCTTGGGGAGAGGACGGGCTCTCCGCCGGGGAAGCTTTCGAAAACGAACATCATATATAACACAAAAATTTTATCTTTGAAAATCCGGGAACATCCGCATTTGTTGTCTTAAATTTACACAATATGTGGTGGACCCCATCTCATGCTTCCAAATGTTGATGAAAATCAATGGTCTTTTTTTATTGACGAATATTTCGCGTCCGCTTTGGAAACACCGCCAAAAACATTGTTTTCGGCTTGTCGCGAGGATTCGCCGACGGGGCGGAAATCCGCACCCCGACGGCGTCATCTCCGCGTTTGACGCGCTTTTCGCGGCTTTTCGAGAAGTTGGCGCCATTTTGTCACCATTGCCGAGTGACAAAACGCGTGTTTCTTCTTTTCCCTCTTCGCAAGGTCCCTCGATTTCGCGCCCTCGCGGCTCTTTTCGGCCTTTTTCCCCGGTTCCGACCAACCCGAACGGCCGCGTCGGGCCTCGTTCGAAAGCCCGGGCGCGAGTCTTTCCGCCGGGAGAAACACCCCCTCCGTTTTCGGGCAAAAAACGAGGAAGAACAGCCAAGACCCGAGGCGCGCCGACCCGTTTTCGGGAGCCTCGATCCATCCCCGTCAAAGCGGCGGAATCCCCGCTCTCGCGGTCGGACGGTTCATGACCGCGACCACCGGTCTTCCTTGGCATTCCCGTCCGACAACCCGGCGGGAAACCTCGCGCGACCCCCGCCGTCAACTTCGTTTCATCTTCGTTTCATCGTCGCGACATGCTCGGACGAACGACCCGCGGCGCCGCGGCGAAAGCTTTCGTTCCGGATGTACTTCCGCGGGAAGCGAAAATTTCCGTCTCGAAAAACAAAAAAAAGCGGCTTTATAAAGTCTCATTTTCACACAACCTGTGGTGGAAACATTTTTGTTTCTTCCAAATATCGTCACAAATCGACAGTCTTATTTATTGACGCGCGATTCGAGACCTCTTTCGAAATGGGGACGAAATGATTGCTTTCGACCGGGCCGCGACGATTCGCGAACGGGACGCCAATCGGTCAAACGCGGGATTCGACGCCGAGTTTGGCGGGATTTGACCGGATTCGGGTCCGAATCGGCCCGACCCCGAACGACGAAACCCGCGACCGATTAACGGCGTTTTGTCACCGGTTTTCGGCGTCAAAACACCGTTTTCTTTTTTTTTTCGCCCCGCTGGCCTTCGCGTTCGCGGCTTTGAAGCGCTTTCGCCCCGTTTCTTTCGCCCGTTCCCCGCGGGCCCGACGGGCCGTCGGCTCGAAACGGCCGTTCCGGGCCTTTTCGGGAACCCCGCGGCCGCGACGGGAGTCGCGAAGGAGAACGGAGGCTTCTCGGAGCCGGGCGAAAACGCGCGGCATCGCGCGGGAAACGCGGAGAAATCAAAAGTCCCGGGCAAACGCGTTTCCTTTCGAAAATGCCCGGGACGTCATCGCTTTCCACCGGTCGCGACGATTCGGGAACAAGGCGCAAATCTCTCAAAAACAAGGTTTCACGCCGAGTTTGACGGGATTTGACCGGATTCCCGCCCGGATCCGCCCGACCTTTGTAAACGGAACCCGCGACGGGTTAACCGCGTTTTGTCTCCATTGTTTGGAGACAATACCCGCGTTTCTTTTTTTTCGCCCGGCGGGCTTTCGCGTTCGGGCGTTGGTGGCGCCCCCCACCCCCGCGCCCCCGTCTCGCGCGGGCCCGACCCGGCCGCGACGGGAGTGGCGAAGGGAAGCCGTCGCGTCTTCGCGCGGGGCGAAAATCAACGGCTTGTGACGAGAAACGCTTAAGGACTCCGCCGGTCCGGGGAAATCCTCCGCGCTTAAAAAACCGCGCGCGAATCATTGCTTTCGGCTTGTCGCGACGATTGGCGAACGCGCGAAAATCCTTTCGCCGCATGACTTCGCGTCGCGTTTGACGGGACGATTCCCGTCCGAATCGACCCGAACCCGGTCAACGGAACGCGACGACGATTAACCCCTCGTTTTGTCACTTTCGTCAAGCGCCAAAACGCGTGTTTTTTCTTTTTCGCCAAGCGGGCCTTCGCGTTCGGGGCTTGGAGACGCTTTCCCAACGTCGCGCCCGGCCCGAAACGGCCGCGAGGCGAATCCGCCCGCTTTGAAAACCGCGCCGAAATCATTGCTTTCGGTGCGTCTCGACGATTCGCGAACGCGCGGGAATCCTTTCGGGACATGACTTCGCGCCGCGTTTTGCCGGATCCGATCGAAATCCCGCCCGGATCGGTCCGACCTCCGCGAACGGAATGCCCGACAAATTAACCGTATTTTGTCACTTTTTTTAAGTGCCAAAATACCGGTTTCTTTTTTTCCGCCCGGCGGGCTTTCGCGTTCGGGCGTTGGTCGCGCTTTCTCTCCGTCCCGCGCGACCCGAACCGGCCGCGACGAAAGCGGCCAAGGGGAGCCGCGACGCGTTCGCGCGGGTCGAAACCCGACGCGTCGGAGCAAGACGCGCGAAGGACGCCCTTTGACCGGAACCGATTCGCCCCGCTTTGAAAACCGTGCCGAAATCATTGCTTTCGGCGCGTCGCGACGGTTCGGGAACTCGCGGGAATCCTTTCGGCGCATGACTTCGCTTGGCGATTGACGGGGCTCTCGTCCGAATCGACCCGAACCCGGTCAGCGGAACGCGCGAACGATTAACGGCTTTTTGTCACTTTTGACAAGTGCCAAAATGCCCGTTTCTTTTTTTTTTTTTTTTCCCGCCGCGCGGGCCTTGGCGCGCGGGGCCCGGGGCGCTTTCCCCCCGCGTCGCGGCGTCGCGGCTTCGCGGTTTCCGAGTTCCTAGGGGCCGCGGCTTCCCCGTCTCGGGGGATCCGACGGATTGCCGGGGTCCGTTTTCGGATCCGCGAGGGGGGAGAAACGTCTTCGCGCGGGGGCGGAATTGGCGGTTTTGGGCAATGAATACGTCGGAAAAGGCAAGTTGGGGGAAATTCGCGCCGGGGAGGGGTTTCAATCCCAATCGGGAAAAGAGTCGAGTTCCCTGATTTTGCCTTCGGACAGTTCCAAAAGGCGGCAACCGGTTTTTTTCAGAAAGGGGAAGTCGTGGCTTACGATCAGGAAGGGGAGATTGAGCTCGTTCAAGAGGGAGAGGAGCCTTTCCCGCGCCTTTCCGTCGAGAAAGGTCGTGGGCTCGTCGAGGATGAGGGTTTTGGGCTTGAGGGCGAGGGCGGTGCCCAGGGCCACGAGTTTCTTTTCGCCCCCGGAGAGGTCGCGGGTCACGCGATCGCCGAAGCCTTCGAGACCGAGGGTCTCCAAGACTTCTTCCGAGATCCGGTCGGCCTCGGCCTTGGAGCGACCCATGTTCAGGGGACCGAAGGCCAGGTCGTCGGCCACGGTGGGACAGAAGAGCTGGTCGTCGGCGTCCTGAAAGACGAAGCCCATCAAGGGCCTCACCTCCCGGAAGTCTTTTTCTTCGCGGCGCTCTTTTCCGAACACGGATATTTTTCCGGCGTCGGGCTTGAGAAGGCCCATCATCACGCCCAGGAGCGTGGTCTTTCCGCAGCCGTTGCGGCCGGTCAGGGCGATTCTCCCGCCTTCTTCCATGACGAAGTCGAGGCCGGAAAGGACCTTCTCCCGTCCGGGATAAGCGAAGTCGATTCCCGCGAGGCCAATCAAGGTCTTCGGCCGATCCGCCGCGGGGCCGGCGTCCGCGCCGGGCGGAATTGTCAATGAGGAAGCGCCGTCGGCCATTTGCCCCCCGCCAGGGCCGCGAGGGTGAGCGCGACCATCAAGAGAAAAAACAAGAGGTCTTTTTTCGAGAGTTTGAAAACGGTTTCGACCCGGAACTTGCCCCGGTAACCCCTGCACAGCATGGCGGCCCTGACCCTCTCGGCCCGCTCCGTGCCCCGGAGAAGAAGGGTGCCGCAGAAGTTTCCGATTGTTTTGAAGGTGTGGCGATTGAACTTCGCGTCGAAGCCCCTCACGCGCATGGAGTTTCCGAGCCGAACGAACTCCTCCCCCACCGCGGACACGTACCGGGTCATGAGCCAGAGAAGGGAGGCGGCCTTTTCGGGAACACCCAGGGCTTTGGCGGCGCCCAGGAATTCCCGGATCGGGGCGGACCCCGTGATGGCCAAGGCGCCCGCGGTAATGGCGAGGGCCTTGAGAGACAGCGCGACCGCGAGGGAAAAACCCTCCCGCGTCATGACGAGGGGCCCGAAACGGGCCATGGTCTCCCCCGGGACGCCGAAGGAAAAGGGAAGAAGGAGCCAGAGGAAGACGAGAAAGCCGTTCGCGGCGAGGAGCCTTTTCCAGAAAGACGGTTTGAAAAGAGCCCGGCCCAGGGAGGCGAGAACCAGGGAGCCGCAAAAGGCCCCGAGGGCCTGTCCCCGGGTTTGGAGGAGGGCCGCGAAAAAAGACCAGTGAACGAGCGCCAAAAGCTTGACCCTCGCGTCGACCGCCGCGAGAAAGCCCTGCCTGACGGCGGGGGCGGATTCGAAAAGACCCATTTGAAGATCCCCGGCGGACGAAAGAGGCGAAAGAAACGAACGGGCGAAGGACGCCTAACCGAGCGAAAACCTCAGGGGCACGGTTATCTTGAGGCTGCTCAAACCCGAGGAGGCGGGAAGGGGAGGCAGGGGCGACACCCTTTTCAGGAGGGCCAGGACCTCGTCGTCCAGGACGGAGTGCCCGGAGCTTTGGACCACGAGGGCGGAGTGGATGCCCCCGTCCCTGTTGATGACGAAGCTCACTTTGACGAGGCCGGTCTGACGTCTGGATTGGGCGGTCGGGGGATACTTCTTTCCCCTCTCCATCCTTCTCCGCACCATGGCCTTGTAGGCGTCCAGCTCTTTCGAGGTCCCGATCCCCGTTCCCCCGGGGTCGCCGCCCTTTCCGGAACCCCCGGACCCCGGGGGGGCCTGAGAGGGCGGACCGGTCGCCGGGGCCGCGACTCGCGTCGGCTCGGGCTTGGGCTCCCGTTTGGGTTTTTCCCACGGGGGCTCCGCCGGGGGCGGGGGAGGCGGGGGGAGGGGCTCGGCCTTTTCCGAGGTCGATTCCAAAATCAAGAGGTCCTCGGGCTCAGGTTCCGGCTCGGGTTCCGGTTCCTCGACGATCGGCTCCGGTTCGGGCTCGGGTTCCGGGGGCATTTCCTCGTCCGCCTCGGCTCCCCCGTCACCCCCCAGGGGGTCGTAAGGCGAAAAAAAGGCTTCGGCCAGATTGTGAAATTGAGATTCGGGCGCTCCGGAAGAACCGACGATCAGTCCCAGGACGACCGCGAGGTGAAGAACAATCCCCAGGGCGAGCCCTTTCCGAAAGGCCGCCCTTTCCTCGAGGGTCACCGCCCCCCATGATTCCATCGCATCCTTTCCCACCCGAAAACCTCGTCATCCGGCGCCTCCGGTCCGCGGCTCGGCTTCCCGAAGGGTGTTTTGTCCCGAAGTCGCGTCCCCCGGGGGTTCGGCCGCCGCCGCGGGGGAATCCGTCCCCCCGGAGGGCGCCGCGCCCGGGGAAGATTCCGGCTTCGCGACGAAAGTCAAAGAAGAATAGTATTGAACCTTGTCGCAGACCGCGGGGTCCGCGTGGTCGTCGCTCTTGATCACCTTGGCGAGCCAGACCCCGGCTTTGAGGGGAATGATGTCGACCATGCCCTCGTCGTCGGTCCTGGCCGAAAAGCCGTAGGAGGAATTGTCCTTGGTCATGCCCGCCGGGAAGGCGTTTATCTCGGCCTTCGGAAAGGGCTTCCAGTCGTAAATCACTTGGACTTTGAAGGGTTTCCCCTCTTCCGCGAGAGACGGATCGCTTTGGGGGACGATCTCCAGTTTGTGACCCAGGAGTTTTTTGTGGTCCTCGCCGGCGGGCGTTCCGACGGAAAAGACGTACTTCCCGACGTAGGAGAACTGATTGCAGGAAACGGCGTTGGGGACCTCGTTCTTGGGCTTGTGCACCTGGTCCGTGGCCGTCCTGGTCCAGTAGGAGGGTTGGTTTTCGACGCTCGCGAAGTATTTTCCCCCGGGGAGGGGTTCGGCCGTCGAGAAAACCCAGGCCTCGAGACCGTCCACCGCGAGCGGGATCTCCCCGGTGGGTCCGAAGAGCCGGACGGGGAGGAAATTCCCGACGAAGACCGAGTCCTTTATGGGATCGCCTTTGGGGAAATCCGTCCCGTACCCGAAGATCGCGGTTGCCGGCTTGTCGGGCCCGGCCTCGGGCACCCAGGCCCAGTAATCGGCGGCCGAAAGACGGGCGGCCGCTCCCGCCGAAACGAGAAGAACCAAAACGAAGATGGCTTTTTTCATGAAAACCTCGCTCCCGGGAAGAGATCCCGGAAAATCACCGGTCAGGATCGATCGGGTTGTCCGACGAAAAAAAAAGGCCGCGTCTCCCGCGGGCGGCTGACGCCCGGGGGGACCGCGGTCTTCGTGACCCTTACCCACGATAACTTGCCGTGATTCTGTTATTGCCTCTCCAATCGCGTTCCGTTCGGAGCCGGCGACGGGGTGTCTCACCGTGTTTTCCGAAAAATCCGCCTTCGTCGGCGGAGGGATTTCGATTTTCCCCGGGCGATCCTTTGGCCGGTTTCGTCCGGGCAATCCGATGGAGCGAGAGGGCCTCGGGTCCCTCGGGGACGGGGGCCGGGAGGAGCGGTTGCGTCGAGCGACGTCTCGCGAAAACAAAGGGGCGGGGACATCGTTTCGTCGAAATCCCGCCGTCCTTCGCGCGCTTAATGTTAGTTTAGGGCCCGGGACTTTGTCAAGGGCGCTTTTCGGGGGACATCGCGTTTCGTCCGGAAAGTCGCGCGGAGGAATTCGCGGTCCCCGGTCGGGAGCCTCCCCGCGGGCTCGGGGACGGCCCGGGGGTCGCGCCGGGATTGTGAAAAACTCGGGAAAAATGCTATAAAACTTCCGTCTTCGAACGGGTTTCGAAGAACGTCGATTCCGCGACGCGCGCCTCGCCCGCGGGGTCCGGAAGAGTCTCATGCCTTCCGGGGCCCCCCTTGGGAGGCGGTAAGGATGCCACTTTGGAAAAACACGTCCACGGCGGAAGGATCTTCGGGGCGGCGGCGGACCTGAACCTGTCCTTGTCCGAGATCGCCGATTTTTCGGCCAACATCAACCCCCTGGGGCAACCGGAGGGGTTGAGGGAACGCCTCTTCGACGCGTTCGAGACCACCATCCATTACCCGGAAACGGACGCGGCTTCGTTTGCCCGGGCCGCGGCCGAATCGGCGGGCCTCCCCGAGGGGGCGGTCCTTCCGGGGGCGGGCTCCACCCCCCACATAAGGATGCTCGCGAGGATTTTGAGTCCGGGGAAATTCGCGGTTGTCGGCCCGGCCTTCGCCGAATACGAGGAGTCGCTCCTGGCCGCGGGAAACCCCCCGGAACGGGTCTTCGCGAAGGAGGAGAA
>JAITKT010000045.1 GCA_031278225.1 Deltaproteobacteria bacterium | reverse complement strand
GACGGGGTTCGCGGTCGGGGCCGCGGGGGGGAGAGTTTTCAGGGCTTTTCGGGGGAGATCGGCTTGTTGAGATCGTCCACGAGAACCACCCCGGGTTCGTGGAGGGAGGCTTCTTCGGGGCTCAGGGAGCAGAAGGCCATGATTATGACCTTGTCGCCTTTGGCGGCGAGGCGGGCGGCGGCGCCGTTGACGGTCACCTCGCCCTCCCCTCCCGCGATGCAGTAGGTTTCGAATCTCGCGCCGTTGGAGACGTTCGCGACCAGAAGCCTTTCGTGCTCCAGGATGCCCGCGGCCCCCATGAGGGCCGGGTCGACGGAGACGCTTCCGGCGTAGTCCGCGCGGGTGTCCGTGACGGTCGCGCGGTGGATTTTGGATTTCAACAGGGTGAGGAGCAATGGAGCGCTTTCAAACGGGGTGCTTTCAAAGGATGAAATTGTCGATGAGTCGGGTTTTGCCCAAACGGACGGCCGCGGCGGCGAGGACCTCTCCCCGGGCTTCTTTCGCCGTTTCCGGTTTGAGGATCCCGACGGGTTTCAGAAATTTCGTGTCGACCATTTCGACGTGGTCTATTTCGAAGAGCGGCGATTTTCGGATCTCTTCGACGATGCTTTCGATTATCGCTTTCGGGTCCGTTTCGCCCGAGAGGGCGAGCTTTCTTCCCAGTTCCAGGGCCGCGTGGAGACGGGGAGCGGCCTTTCTTTCCTCCGGGGAGAGACGGAGGTTTCTGGAGCTCATGGCGAGCCCGTCGGGCTCCCGGACCGTGGGGCAGGGGACGAGGGAGACATCCGCGTTCAGGTCTTCCGCCATTCTTTTGAGGACGAAAAACTGCTGGGCGTCCTTGAGGCCGAAATAGGCCCTGTCGGGTCTCACCAGGTTGAATAATTTGGCGACGACGGTGGCGACCCCGGCGAAGTGGCCGGGTCTGTCCCCGCCGCAGAGCCGATCCGTGAGACCCGAGACCTCAACCTTCGTCGCGAAACCTTCGGGGTAGATTTCCCCGGGAGCCGGACGAAAGACCGAGTCGACCCCCAAAGATTCCAGAATCGCCGCGTCCCCTTCGAAGTCCCGCGGGTAGGTTTCGAAGTCCTCCCCGGGACCGAACTGGGCGGGGTTCACGAAGACGCTCGCGATGACGGCGTCGTTTTCCCGGGCCGCGCGTCTCGCGAGGGAGGCGTGCCCCCCGTGGAGGGCGCCCATGGTGGGAACGAAGCCGATGGTTTTGCCCTCCGCTTTCAGGGCTTTGGAGCGCTCCCGGATCTCCCGGACGGTGACGAGCGTTTTCATGGTCCCCCGTTCCCTTTCCTTTCCCCTTTGCTTTCCCCTTCCCTTTCCCCTTCCCTTTCCCTTGGGAAATTCAACCTTTCGGTTTTTCGGGGGAGTGAAAGGAGTGTTCGGGTCCGGGAAACTTCCCTTCCCTCACCTCCCGGGCGAAGTCGGAAAAGGCCTTTCCGATGAGCTCCCCGGCGTTCAGGTAACGTTTCGCGAACCGGGGCGCGTAATCGGGAAAGAGCCCGATGAGGTCGTGGTAAACCAGGACCTGACCGTCGCAGGCGGGACCCGCGCCTATCCCTATGGTGGGAACGGAAAGAAGTCCCGTGAGCTCCGCGGCGAGATCGTCGGGCACGCATTCCACGACCACCGCGAAGGCCCCGGCCTCCTCGACCGCTTTGGCGTCCCCGGCGAGCTTCCTTTTCGATTCCCCGCTTTTCCCCTGGACCTTGAAGCCCCCCAAGACGTTCACGGACTGGGGGGTGAGACCGACGTGCCCCATGACCGGGATCCCGGCCTCGACGATGGCCCTTATTTGGGGAGCCACCGCCTCGCCCCCCTCGAGTTTCACGGCTTGGGCCCTCCCCTCCTTCAAGAACCTCCCCGCGTTTTCCACGGCCCCGGAAACCGTCGCCTGGTAGGACATGAAGGGCATGTCCCCCACGAGGAGGGCGTTTTCGACCCCGGCGGAGACCGCGCGGGTGTGGTGGATCATCATGTCCATGGTGACGGAAAGGGTGTCCGGCATCCCCATGACGACGTTCGCGAGGGAATCCCCCACCAGAATCGCGTCGACCCCGGAGGCGTCCGCGAGACGCGCGACGGAATAGTCGTAGGCGGTAAGGACGGCGAGCTTCGCGCCCGAGAGCTTGGCCTCCCCGAAGGAGCGGACCGTTTTTTTCATTGGTTTTCCCTCTCCCCGCCCCGGGGTTTCGGGGTTATCGGATTTTCGGGGTTTCAATCCCCCGGGGACCCCGCGGGGGGACCCGCGGGGTCCCCGGGGGCGTCGGCGGCGCGCGACTTTTCCGTTTCCTCCTCGAGAAAGCGGGTCATGGCGCCGTAGTCCCGGTCGGGATGCTTGAGCCCCGCGACCTTCGCGAGTTTTTTGGCCAGAAGCCCGTAGAGGATTTTGTCCTCCCCGCTCAGGACCGAAAGGTGGGCCTTGACGGTGCCGAGGTCGCCCCTCTCTATGGGGCCCGTCAAAGCCTTCACGGGACCCAGACTCGCGACGGAGACGGCGTTGTTTTTCATGAGGCCGAAGAGGCCGTCCGCGGCGCGCGAAAGACCCACGGATTCGAAGATCTCGGCCCCGAAGCGGGCCAGGGCCACCGAAAAATTGCTCACCACCGACGCGGCGCAATGGTAGAGGACCTTTTGGGACTTGTCTATGTCGCAAACGACGTTTCCGAGGCGGGTCAGGATTTCTTTTAAGGGAACCGTCGCGGCGGGGTCCCCTTCCAGGGTGAAAAAGGCCCCGCGGAGAAGGCGGTGGGAGTCGAGCTTGTCGGGAATGGCCATGAGGGGATGCACCGAAGCCCCGCGCGCCCCTTTTTCGTTCGCGCCCGAGAAGAGGTCGGAGGTGCGGGAGCCGCTCGTGTGGAAAAAGGCCTTCCCCGCGATGTCCCCTCTTTTGAGCTTTTCCCAGACCCCCTCCAAACGATCGTCCGGGACCGAGAGAATCACGAGGTCCGAGGCCCCCACCAGGGCCGCCGCGTCTTCGAAGGCCCCGCTCCCCGTGAATTCGGCGGCGAAGGCCGCGGAGGCGGAACTTTCGGAATGATAGCCGGAAAGCCCGACCCCGTTCAGGGAAAGGTATTTCCCGAAAGAGCAGCCCACTTTCCCGGCCCCCACGAAACCGATTGACATGTCCCGCGACACTCGACCCCGCCATTCCCTTTTCCCGGGGGGCTTCGGGAGCGCCCCGGCGAAAACCGCCCGCGAGGCGGGCGAAGGTTTTTGAAAAAAGAAAAAGAAGAAAAAAAACGACCGCCCGAAAAAAACGCCTTCATGATAACAAATCGGAAGGGTTTCGCGTAGCGGCCGGGGCCCTTTCTTTCCCGGACCCGCGGCGACCCGCCCCGTCCCCGCCCGGGGACGGGCGGGAACGGGCGGGAACGGGCGGGGACGGGAAGTCAGGAGGATTCCGAAAAGCCGGGAACGGAAAGGAGAATGGCCCTCGAGACCGCGTCGGCGGCGAGGGCCCCGAGGAAATTGATGTCCGCCGCGGGTCCGAGGCAGGAGGAGAGGGCGAAGACCGTGTCCCCGTCCCCGAGAAGGGTCGAGGGCCAGATGGCCCTGGGGATCCCGGCCGCGGCCATGCGGGCCAGCCTCGCGGCCCCGAGCTTGTCCAGTTTGGCGTCGGTCGCGACCGCGACGAGGACCGTGTTTCGGGGGAAAGAGACCTCCCCGGGCCCGGGGAGTTTCCCCAGGAGTTCCAGGACGCGGGCCCGTTCCGCGATTCTTCCGTCCCTTTCCCTCACTCCCGAAACGATCCGCCCGGTTTTCGGATCCGCTACGCAGCCCAAGGGGTTCACGACCGCCAGGGCGGCAATCCCGAGACCGCCGGGAAGCCTCGTCCCCCAGGACCCGACCCCGGAGGGAGAGGAAAGCTCCCCCCCGAGTTTTCCGGACCTCGCGCTCTTGCCCGCCCCCAGGGGGCCGCTTCCCAGGGGGAGGCGGGGCCCGTCGAAGGCGGCCGCGGCCGCGGCCCGGCCCATTTCCGCGTCGGGCATCCGTCCGAAAGAGCGGTTGCCCGGGTAGTCGAAGATCACCGCCCCCGCGACTATGGGGACGCGAATCCCCGGGGCGACCTCCAAGCCGATCCCCCTGTCCCGGAGAAAACCCGCGACCCCCGAGGCGGCCGCGAGCCCGAAGGCGCTCCCCCCGCACAGGACGACGGCGTGGATCCTTTCGGCCAGGGATTCCGGTTTCAGGGCCTCGGTTTCCCGCCCGCCCGTCGCGAAGCCCGGCGCGTGAACCGCCGCGACCATCCCCCCCGGACACAGGATCGCGTGACAACCGGTCATGTGTTCGTCGCTCTCGACGTGTCCCGCGAGAAAGCCGGGCATTTCCCCGAGCGTGACAATCGGCACGGGCGGCTCCTTTCGCGCCGGGCGGACCCGCGCGGGTCGGATAAAAAAAACGGGTTCGGGTCCCGCGGCCCGCGGCCCCCTTCATCCGGTCGGGGATTTTTCCGCGGTCCGGGATTTTTCCGGGGCCGCGGGGTAAAGGGAGTCGCGGACGCGGAGAAACACCAGGGACAAAAAGGAGCAGCAGACCATCGCGAAGGACATGGGAAAGGAAACGAGACCGGCGAACAAACCGACGGCGGAGCTCACGAGGGCCGCGGTCAGGGACTGGACGCAGCCCAGGACGGAGGAGGCGCTGCCGGCCCGGGCGCCCCCGAGGGACATGGCGATGGCCGTGTGATTGGCCCCGATCATGGGCATGGTCATGAGCGAGAAAAAGAGAAGGACGAGTAAGACGAGGGGCGGGGGAAGCCCCCGAAATTCCACCGAAAGGGTCAAAAGGAGGCTGAAGAAGAGCATGGAAACAATCCCCATGGTCAGGACGCGGCGGGCCGGGAATTTTTTCAGAAGGAGATAATTCGCCTGGCTCATCGAGGTCATGGCGAGGGAAAAGATCCCGAAGATCCAGCCGTATTCTTTCGGGGTGAAAGAGTAGTCGTTGATGAGGACCCCGGGGGAGGCGCTTATGAAGGCGAAGATCGAAGCCGTCCCGAAGGACCCGCAGAGGGCCATGAGGAGGAAATTCCCGTTTTTCAGAATGGACCCGAAAATCGGAAGCACGTCCGCGAGGCCCGTCTTGATTCTTTTTTCCGGGGGGAGGGTCTCGACCAAGACGAAAACGGTCGCGACGAAGCAGGCGACCCCGAGAAAGGTCATGAAGACGAAGCAGGCGCCCCAGGAAAGGGTCGCGATGACGTAAGCCCCGAGAACCGGCGCCACCACGGGGCCTATGGACTGGACGGCCATCACGAAGGTGAAAACTTTGGCCGAACTCTCCGTGTCGTAAGAATCCCTGACGATGGCCCTTCCGAGGATCATCCCCGCGCTGCCGCCAACCGCCTGCAGAAATCTCAGGACCAAAAACACCCGGATGTCCCGGACGAAGACCATGGAAAAGGACGCGAGCGAGTAGAGGACGAGACCCGCGAGCAGGGGTCCTTTCCTGCCGTGCCTGTCGCTCAAGGGCCCGTAAAGGAGTTGCCCCGCGGCCAGACCCGCGAAAAAGACGGCCAGGGTCAACTGGATTTTCTCGACCGAGGTGAACATGTCCGTCGCCATGGTCGGGAAGGCCGCGAGGTAGAGGTCTATGGAAAATGGTCCGAAAGCGCTCAGGAAACCCAAAAGAACCGTGAGTTTCACGGTGGACGAGCGTCCGACGCCCCGTTCCGCTTCGACGGGCATAATGTGTTCCGTTTCGTTTCCGCGAGAGGCAAATGCCCCGGGGGGGATTCGCGGGAAAAAAATCCCCGAAACGGGGCGAAACGTCGCGTCATGACAACGACGATTCGCGCGCTCCCCGGGAAATCCCTTCCCCGGAAACGCCAATCGTCATCCGAGGTTTATATCAAAGTCGTTTGATAAAAACAAGCTCCCCCGCGGCGCGGCGGGCGGCCGCCCCGGGCCCGGCCGAAAGCCCGCGCGCGAATCGAAAAAACCGTC
>JAITKT010000460.1 GCA_031278225.1 Deltaproteobacteria bacterium | reverse complement strand
CGATGACCTTGTTTTGGCTCAAATCTATCACGGCCAGGGCCAGGCCGGTCGTCCCGAGGTCGAAGGCCGCGGCCAGGGGCCCCGTCTTTCTGTCGTTTCCGGGGCCGATCGGCCAGGCCTCCAAAAGTTCGTCCAGCCAGACCAGGGCCCTCCCCCTCGAGTAGGTCCCGTCGACCAGGGCTATCTCGTTCAAGGCCCCGACGTCGTGGGTGGAGATCCCCCGGGCGTCCAAGGATCCCGTGGGGTCCTGACGGTCCATGATTTCGAGGTCCGTCTCCCTCAGGGAGGGCTTTATCTCGTAGGGAGCGCTCCAGCCCATGGCCTTGGGCGAGCTGAAGACCACCTGGTCCTCGAGGGTCATGGTGATGTCGCCCCGTCCGACGGCCTTGCAGGCCAGTCTCGCGCCGGGGACGCCTTCCGCGAATTTCGATTCCAGGGCGTCCGGGGGACTCAAATCCCCCTCGGCCTTGACCACGCATTTGCCGCATTTGCCGCGGCCCCCGCAGGGGGCGTCGAGCCTCATGCCCTGGGACGACAGGGCCTCGAGCAAGGTCTGGCCGTCCTCGGCCGTTATCGTCCGATCTTCGGCGCCGGCCTGTTTTATCGTTATTATCAAGAAACTACCTCCGTCTTGAGCCTTTTCGGGTTTTGTTTTTTCGCGTTTCGGAAGCCTCCCCGGCGGCCCCGCCCCGAAACGACGCCTTCGGACGCCGGGGGAGAAAGGGGGGACCCCGGGGGAATTTCGGTCATTCCCGGGGGACGATGAAAAAAAAGGGGAAACGCCGGGACCGCGGGGGGTCGGGAAACGGCGGGAGTAAAGGGGCGGGAGCGGGAAATCGGCGGAAACCCCGCGACCCCCCGCGGGCTTTGGCGAAACCTTCGGGAAAATCGGGGAAAAACGGGCGACGGAATCGTCAAGAAAAGGGGTCGCGGGGAAAACGCGGGTTTCGGCCGGAAACAAAAGGCCAATTTCGCGAAAAATATCCGAAAGATATTCACTCTTGTTTTAAAATATGGTAAATTACGCCATTCGAATTCGAATCCGGCGGTGCCGGGAAATCCGGGCCGGCCGCGGTCGACCGGAACCGTCGGGGGCCGATTTTCAAAAAAACTTTTCGCCCATATTACCCCAAAAAACGGCCGGAATTCAACATTCCCCGCGATTCTCCCCGATAATCGGCCATCGTCCGGCGGACCGGACGCCCCCCCGGCCCCGCCCGATCCCGGCGCGATTCCGACGGGATCGAGGGGAGAATCCCCGCCCGATCCGTCAAATGAATTCGTTTCCGGATTGAAACCGGCGGACCCCGTCCGCGACCCCCCGGGGAGCCCGGGCATTTCACATGGGAACAATCTTCGATCCTCGCGACAACGAATCCGCTTCCCTCAAGGGACCCGACCCGTCCCGGAGGGCCTTGGATCCCCGGGCCCTGTTGGCCCTGGCCCGGGAAACGGGGAAACTTTTGAATTTTTTCCGTCCCCTGGACGGATACGTTCCCGAGGAACCGGTCCCGGAGCCGCCCCTTTCCCCCGAGGTGGCGCGGGTCCTGGGGGCCCCGACCCTCACCGATTACTTCGTTCTCACCCTCAAATCCCTGGACCTCCCCCCCGAAAGAACCGGAAAGTCCCCGGTCCTTCCCCGGGGTCCGGACTCCGTCGATTCCGCCCTCGCGGCCGCGCGGGAGATGATCGGGGCCTACCTGGAGGCGGAAAACCGCGAGCCCGGAAAATACCGCCGCGTGAGGACGGAGCTCGTGGGTATCGAGACCGCCCTCCTCAAAGCCAAAAAACTTTTGCCCGCCTTCCGGGAGATGGCCGCGGGGTTTTCCGGCGAGGCCCACGCCAAGCATCTCGAGGCGAGAAAACTCGCCGAGGCCGTGGAATCCGTCCTCTCCCGGGCCCCGGAGTGGGAGGACACCGAATCGGACCCCGAGGCCCTGGCCCTCACGGCCTACACCTCGACCTTGAGGGAGAGCCTCTCGGAGGCCCTTTCCGTCCGGGCCCTGACCGAAGGCTGGTCCAACGAAACCAATTCCCACTCGAAAGAAATCGAACGCCTCGAGGCCGCCCTCTCCGGGGGGAAGGGCCGGGGCTCTTTGGACAGGCGCCTCGGACTCCTCTCGGAGCGCCAGAAAAGCCTCGAGAAGCGGGGGGCCGAGCTCTCGCTCCGGGGCGCGGAAACCGAGCGGGGCCTCAAGGGGGCCCTGAGCGCCCTGGTCGCGGCGGAAAAGAGGTTTTCCGGGGAAAAGAGCGCGGCCTTCCGGGAGGAGCTGGAAGACCTCCTTTCGACCGTCGTCGGACTTCTGGCCGTGACCGTGAGGAGCCGGGAAAATCTCGCGGTGTTCTGGCGTCTTTCCCCTTCCCTCGTGGGCAAACCGCTCTTTTTGGAAAAGATATTTCTCGCCTCCGCCGTGAATCTCGGCATCGCCCAGGGGACCCTCGAGGAGACCAAACACAAGCTCTCCTCCCGGGCCGGGAAACTCACCTCCACTGGAAGGGTGCGGGCCGCGGCCAAAGATTTTCTGAAGGATCGTCGCGGAATCAAGGCCGACGGGGAGAGGCTCGCGAAAACCGAACGCTCCCTCGCTTCCGTCGCCGCGGCCCTCGCGGCCGAAAAACCCGACGCGCGAAAGCCCGCCGCGGAACCGGGGAAGGAAGGGGTCGGGGGCCCCGCGAGGGGAGTCGAATCGCCCCGGGAAGTCCCGGGGGAAGTCTTCGGGGACGGCCCCCCGGAGAGGGACAGGGAGCTTTCCGCCCTCGCGGCGGAGAAGGAGAGGCTGGAGGCCTCCCTCGCGGACGCGAGGAAAAGTTTGGCCGAAAGCGCCCTGGACAAAAGCGAGCTCGTGAAGACCGTGAAGAGGGCGAGGGAGGCCCTGTCCCTCTTTTTGGAAGACAAAAAGAAGGTGAGGGACGAGATAGTCGGCCGCAGGGCGGAACTGGGAAATCTCAGGCGCAGGCACGGGAGGCTTTCGGAGCTTTACAACGGCGAGCGCCAGAAACTCAAAAAACTGGAGAGGGTCCTCGCGGGGAAGGACGAGGAGGCGAGGGTCCGGGAGGAAACCCTTCGGGCCCGGGAGGAGGAGAGGAAGAATCTCGAGCTCCGGGTCGCGGAGCTCTCGGCCGACCTCCGGGAGATCACGGCGGAAAGGGAGAAGGTCCTGGAGAGGTTCAAGGAGCTCTCGGAAAAATTCGAGGAGCTCAAAAACCGCGAGACCACCCTTTCCATGCGTCTCGCGGCCAAGGAGGCCGAACTGGGGGAGGTGAACCGGAGGAGGGCCCGTTTGGGGGAGATCATGGCCTCCCGGAAGCTCCATCTGGACAGGCTCGCCCGGGCCCACAACGCCCTCAAAAATTCCTGGAAGAGAAGGGGCGCGCTCCTGAACGAGGCCAACCTCGAGCGGGACACCTTGAGAATCAAGCTCGACCGGAAAAAAGAGGAACTCATAACGGGCGCGACCAAACTCCAGGAGCTCAAGGCGGAACTGGGGGAGGCGAGGACCAGCCTCGAGACCCTCGCGGGGGAAAAGGAAAAGCTGGATCGGGAGATCCTGGAGGCCCGGGAGCTCGCCCGGGAAAAGGACGAGACCCGCGAGGAACTGGCCCGGGAACTGGAATCCTTAAAGGGGCTCGCTCCCGGAACCGACCCTTCCCCCGCGGCGAAAGTCCTGGGGCTGGCCCTCCACGTGAGTTGTCTTCTGGCCGCCAAAAAAGAGGAGGCCTTCGCCCGGGAACTGGACGACCAGAAGTACGAGCTGGGGGCGAGGGAAGCCCAGGCGAGGGTGGAGGGGGCGAACCGGGAGCTCGACTGGCAGGACGCGATGGACAAGAGCGCCGGGGAGCTCGGGACCCTCAGGAACGAAAACGAGGAGCTGCGCCGGGAACTGGACCATTTGAAGGATTTTTCGCCCCTCGATCCCGACGTGCCCGGCATCCCGGGGGAGGACCCCGAAGGCGCCCCGGAATCCGGGGAGGAAAAAAGGGAAGACGGGGCCCTTCTGGGAAAACTCACCCTGGCCCTCATGGTTTCCCTGAAACGGGGGGAAGGGCGCCCGGGGCGGGACGCGGACGACCCCGCGCTTCCCGCGGAATCCCCGAGCGCGGTCCGGGAGTTGGAGTCCATTCTCGCCGCGAAAGACAAGGCCTTGGCGGAGAAGAAGGGCGAGCTCGAACGCCTCGTCCCCCTGGTGCGCTTCTTTCTGGAAGAGGGAAAGACTCTCTGGACGGGGGCGGGCATTGCCGGGGCCGGCCCCGCGGACGGCCGCGAAACGCTCGCCGTTCTCATGGCCGAGGAAAACGACAGACTCGAAAAAGAACTCGCGTCCTTGAAAATGGAACGCCGGGAGAGCGCGGCCTCCAAAAAGAGTCTCGTCGCGTTGAACGCCGAGCTCAGGGAAAAGCTCTCGGGCCTGAGGCCCGTTTTGGAGTTTTTGCTCAAGGGGTTTCAGGAGAATTCCCTCATGCTCGCCAAGGCCTACGACGACCGGGAGCGCGCGACCGGGAGATTGAAACTCCTCGAGGCCGGGACGGGCGTCGGGGCGGGCGCCGCGGCGGAAGTCGCGGGGGAGCCGGGGGAGCTTCCCGTTATTTCGGAGATTCGAACGCTTCCGGAGGTCCCCGCGACCGACGCGGTTTCCGAGGAAACCCACCGGGAACTCTCGGCCTTAAAGGGGGAACGGACCCGTTTGGCCGGGGAAAACGCTTCTCTTTCCGAAACCGCCGCGAGGCAGGCGAGCGATTTGGCGAAACTGGGGACGGAAACGAAACGCTTGGCCGAAGAGAAGCGAAGGCTCGAAAACGAGCTCGCCGAGAAGGATTCGAAGCTGGAAAACGTCGAGTCGGAGTTGAAAAAGATTTCGGAAAATCCCCCCTCCGACGGAAGGGTGGAGACCGCCTGGGCGGCGGTGAACTATCTGGGCGCCAAGGCCGGTGACGCCCTCGCGAGACTCGAGGGGCAATTGCGGCTCCAGGCGGGGGAAATGGAAAACGCCTTCGCGGAGCTCCAAAAGCGGGAAACCAGAATCAAGACCCTGGAGGAGAACCAGGACAAGCTGAGCCTCCTCTACTGGACCCTCGTGTCCCTCGCGGGAAAGGGCGGGCTCGCGAATCTTCCCCCCGCCGACGGGGTGGCCGGAGCCCGGGGCGATCGGGGCCGGAAAGGCCGGAAAGGCGGGGGCGGGGGCGAAGGCGAAGGCGGCGCGGGCGGCGTCGGGGGAGGCGGTTTTCCCCCCGGCGGGGCGGCCGGAGGGGCCGCGGGCGGCGGCGGG
>JAITKT010000456.1 GCA_031278225.1 Deltaproteobacteria bacterium | reverse complement strand
GGCGCCGGGGAAACCCGCCGCGGTTTTCTCCGGGTCGGGCTTTCTTTGGTTTTTGTTGTCCCGGCATTGAGGTTTTTTCGGGGAAAATTTTCGGTCCGGTTTTCGGTTTTTTTCGGTCTCGTGTTTTTTTCCGCGGAAGCGAATTCGAATTTCGGGCGCGGGTCTCGGGCCGGGGGACGGTCGGCCCCCTCATTCCCTTCCCTTCGCCTCGCCTTCTCGCCGCCGCGCCGCGCGATACGGGGGAGCGGGGGGAAAACCGCTTCGGGTTTCCCCCGGGTCCGGGGTTTTCCGGTTTTTCGTTTCCGGAAAATTTCCATCGCTTTTTTTTCGATTTCGCTTTTTTCCGTTTTGTTTTTCGTTTTCCGTTTTTTTGTTTTTCGTTCGCGTTTTTTTCTTTTCGCGGAAGTCGTTTCGAATCGTTGAGACGGAGGTGTCCGGTGAATCGTCTGGAAGCTTTGGAGGCGCAGAGCGTTTACGTTTTGCGGGAGGCCTTCAAGAATTTGGGGAAACTGGGTCTTCTCTGGTCCATAGGGAAGGATTCCACGGTTCTTTTGTGGCTGGCCAAGAAGGCCTTCTTCGGGCACTGTCCCTTTCCCTTCATCCACGTGGACACGAACCACAAGATACCGGAGATGATCGTTTACAGGGACAGGGTCGCGGGGGAGATGGGCCTGGATCTCATCGTCCACAAGAACGAAAAGGCCCTGGGGGAGGGCATGGGACCCGACAGGGGGAGGCTCGTCTGCTGCAAGGCCCTGAAGACCGACGCCTTGGCGGAGATGACGAAGGAACGGGGCTTCGACGGGCTCGTCGTGGGGGTGAGGCGGGACGAGGAGGGGTCGCGGTCCAAGGAGAGGGTTTTTTCCGAAAGGAACGCCGGGGACGAGTGGGACTACGCGAACCAGCCCCCGGAACTCTGGGGGCAGTTCAAGACGGAGTTCCCCAAAGGCCACCACGTGAGGGTGCACCCCATTCTCGAATGGAACGAACTGGACGTCTGGAGGTACATCGAGAAAGAGTCGATTCCCGTGATCGACCTCTATTTTTCCAAAAACGGGGAGAGGTACAGGAGCCTGGGCTGCCTCCCCTGCACGGGGAAGATAAAGTCGGAGGCATCGACCGTCAGGATGATAATAGAGGAATTGGAAAACACCGACTCGAGCGAGAGGGCGGGCAGGGCCCAGGACCTCGAGGACGCCTACGCCATGCAAAAACTGAGGAAAGACGGGTACATGTGAGGATGGAAGAGACAACTCGGGAACAATTGACCCTGGTCGTGACGGGGCACGTGGACCACGGAAAGTCCACGGTCATAGGAAGACTTCTTTTCGAGACCGGATCCCTCCCCAAGGGGGCGGTGGACAGGGTGAGGGCCATCTCCAAAGAGACGGGGCAGCCCTTCGAGTACGCCTTTCTCCTCGACGCTTTCGAGGAGGAGAGGAAGCAGGGCATCACCATAGACACCACGAGGCTGCGCTTCGGAACGGCCAGGAGGGATTACGTCATCATAGACGCGCCCGGCCACAAGGAGTTCTTGAAGAACATGATCTCCGGGGCCTCGGACGCCGAGGCGGCCTTCCTCGTGGTGGACGCGGAAAGGGGAGTCGAGGAGCAGACGAGGAGGCACGGGCACATGCTCTCCCTTTTGGGGATGACCAGGGTGGGCGTGATAGTCAACAAAATGGACCTCGTCGGTTTCCGCGAGGAAGCCTTCGAAAAAATAAGGCGGGAGCTCTCGGCCTTTCTTCTGAATCTCGGGGTGGAGGCCGGGCCCTTCGTGCCCCTTTCCGCCTTGAAGGGACTGAACGTCCTGAAACCGGCGAAAGAGTTCTCCTGGCACCGGGGGGAGACGCTCGCGGGGGCTTTGGATTCGCTCTCCAAGGTCACCCGTCCCGAGACCCTCCGTTTTCCCCTCCAGGACGTCTACAAGTTCGACGACCGGAGGATTTTGGCGGGGCGCCTCGAGAGCGGGAGGATCGCGGTCGGGGACGAGGTCCTCATTTCCCCCGGGGGGAAGAGGACGAGGGTCGCGTCCGTCGTCTCCTGGCCCGAGACGGGAAAGACCTCGGCCTCGGCCGGGGAGTCCGTGGGGATAACGGTCGCGGACGAGTTTTTCAACCGGAGGGGCGAGGTCGTGACGGCCGTCGACGACGCCCCGCCCGTCGCCTCGTCTTTCACGGCCTCGGTCTTCTGGATGGGGAAAAAACCCCTGGAGAAGGGGAAGACCTACAAGCTCAAGCTCGCGACCGAAAGCCGGGAGGCCGGGATAACGGAGATCCACAACCTCATCGACTCGAACGATCTGGCCCCGAGAAAGGGAATCTCCATGGTTTCCTTCAACGAGGTGGCCGAGGTGGAAATCGAGACCGAAAAGCCCCTGGCCCTGGATTTGTTCCAGGACCACAGGGTCACGGGACGGTTCGTTTTGGTCGACGGGCACGACGTCGCCGGGGGAGGGATAGTCACGGGCATCCGGGAGGCGGAGGGGGGCCGGGGGAAATTCGAGCGCGACGACATCTTCGCCAGGTGCGAGGTTTTCGACGAATATCTCTACGACCTTTCCTCTTTTCGGGTGACGATAAAACCCGGGAAGAGCTCGCGCTTCACGGTGGGGGACCCGCTCCCCTTGAACGGCAGGAGTTACGATTACCCCGAAAACGTGGACATCGTGATCTTCAGGGACAGGGTCGCGGTTTCGGTGAGGGACGGGATTGTCCGCGACATCTCGAGAATCGACGATTACGCTTACGGGGACTTTCCCCTCGTGAACGGCCGGGGCTTCGCCTTAAAGGTTTCGTCGGACGGGGAGTGGACCCTCGCGAGGGACGCCTTTCTCGCGGAAGGCTCCAAGGACCGGGAGGAGCTCGCCCGCCGTTACCTCGATTTCAACGCCTACAGGAGGATATCCTTCGCGGGCTGAGTGTTTTTCGTTTGTTTCGGGGAATCCCGGTTTCTTTTCGATTTCGATTTCGAGTGGGGGAAAAAATGACGATGGCGGACATCAAGGCGCTCAAAACGGCCGGAATGTTGCCCATGAGGCTCAAAAATCACTTTTCGGTGAGGCTTCGGGTCCTCGGGGGCGACCTGAGCCCGGACCAATTGAGGACCGCGGCCGACGCCGCGGACAGGTTCGGCAGGGGAAAGGTTCACGTGACGTCGAGGCAGGGGATGGAAATCCCCTTCGTGAAATTCGAGGACCTCGAGGCCATGAGGGAGTTTTTGGCGGAGGGGGGCCTCTCCCTCGGCATCGGGGGACCGACGGTGAGGGCCGTGACCGCCTGCCAGGGCAACAAGGTCTGCCCCTGGGGCTGCGTCGACTCGCAGGGCTTCGCGAGGGAGGTCTCGAAAAAGTATCAGACGAAAAAGTTGAAGTGCAAGTTCAAGATTGGGGTGACCGGCTGCGCCAACAACTGCCTCAAGGCCGAACAGAACGACATCGGAGTGAAGGGCGGCCTCTTTTCGGAGCTCGATTTTTCCAAATGCGTCGGGTGCGGTCTGTGCGTCGGGACCTGCCGGGCGGGGGCCCTGACCCTCGTCAAGGGGGAGAGACTCGACAGGGACGCCTCCGGGTGCGTTGGCTGCGGGAAGTGCGTCCGGGTTTGTCCCTCCGGGGCCTGGAAGGGAGTCGAAGGTTACAGGGTTTACTTCGGGGGGAGTTTCGGAAACAGAATCGCCGTCGCGAGGGAGGCCTTCCCCATGCTCCGCGACAAGAAGGACGCCCTCGGGGCCATGGGCGCGGCCTTGGACTATTTCGCCGAAAACGGCCTTCCCGGGGAGAGGTTTTGCAATCTCCTGGACAGACTGGGTTGGGATGACTTCAAGAATAACCTGAGGGAAACCCTGGGTCCGGGATTTTTTCCCGAAAGTCCGGAGAAGAGCCCGGGCGAACGCGCCGCGAAAAGCCGGGCCCAAAACGGGCGCAAGGGGCGGGGCAAAAGTTCGGACAAGACCGGGGCGAAGAGCCGGCCCGCGAGCCGGGTCAAGAAGGCCTGAGGGGGCAAAACCCACAAAAAAACGGAGCCGGTTTCGGCGGAAGCGACGCGCGTCGGCGGATTTTCCCCTCGCCCGGGCGCGAAAAAGAACGGAGACCCCGGGGTTCTCCGTTTTTTTTGGGGTGGACGTCTTCCCCCGCGAACGAACGGCGGGAATTCCCCCCGAATCTTCCCCCCGTCATTGTCTTTAAGCGTCGCTCCGATTGAGGGAAAGCGTCGCGGGTTAAAAACGGGGGGAGAATCGGGCAAGAAAACGGGTTCGTTCCCGGCTCGCCTCGGGCGAAATGACTTGCCCGCGAGTCCGATTCGGGCTAAAATCGAATCCGTCGACGCGAATCGGCCTCGCGATTTTCGGGACACCGGACTTTTCAAAACCCCCCGCGAAAGGACTCCCGCCCATGCTCACCTTGATTTGTCTGATATCGGCGCTTGTCACGATTTTTTACGTTTCTTACCGCTTGAAAGCCAAACTCGGGTCCCGGAAAATATTTTGGCTTTACGCCGTCTTTTTTCTCCTCGCGACGGTCGGATACGTCGCGCTCATAATGACCGGAACGTACACTTCCGACAACCGGTATGTTTCCGTTCTTTACGTCGTTCTGGGGCTCCTTTTCGCTTTCCATCTGTACTTTTTTTTCCTCACGGTTGTCGCGCAAGTTTTCGAGAGGTATCTTCCGGGAAAAAGGGGGAAGGTCGCGACCGTCGTCTCGGTGTTTCTCGCCTGGGCGATTGTGGCCGCGGGTCTTTACTTTTCCCATACCCCGAGGGTCACCGAGCACGTCGTGAAGGTAAAGGGGCTCGCCGCCCCCGTGACCATAATGAACGCCCCGGACATGCACCTGGGACCGGCCAGGGGCGCGGGGTTTCTTAAGAAGGTCTTGGCCGAGATTGAAAAGCGAAACCCGGACATCGTCGTTTACAACGGGGATCTCATCGACGGAAACATCGCCCTGAAAGAGGAAATTTTCTCGCTCTTCGCGGGGGTCAAGAGCCCTCAATACTTAACGACCGGAAACCATGAATTTTACGTGGACACGGCCCGAGAACTGGAGTTCGCGAAGGCCGCGGGAATGAAAATCATCAGAAAC
>JAITKT010000458.1 GCA_031278225.1 Deltaproteobacteria bacterium | reverse complement strand
GTTTTTGTATCTTCCGCCCCGTTCGTGGACGGGACAGAATTCCCCGGCGGTGTAATTGAAGACGTAGGGAATCTTGCCGTCGGTTTGGGAGCGCAGGGTTTCGAGTTCGGCCCTGTAATCCAGACCCAGACTGAAGTTTCTGGACAGACAGGAATACAAAATGAAGACCCGCGGGTTGTGGCGTTTGGCGAGGCTTCCGGCGTGCCTCAGGGTCGCCTCCACGTGTTCCTGGTTTATGGCTCCGATGCCCAGGGTCGTGTCGACGGGGACTTTTCCGCCCAGGGTGATGTATCCCTCCGCGGTCTGCCCGTGCATTATTCTCACGCGGGGCGGATTGCCGTCGTGGCTGTCCAAAAATATCGGGATGGTGTGGGTGCCGGCTATGTGGCCCGAGTGGCTGAGCCCCAAGTCCTCGAGGAACTCGAGAACGGGCCTGCCGTTCACGGTTTTTATCATGTTCCCCTCCGAGGCCGTGACTATGCCTTTTTGTTGGATGAGCTTTATCGCGGGAACGGGGTAACATTGAAACCGGGGATTGACCCTGCCCTCCGTCAGGATCAAAGCCAGCCTGTCGGAAAAGCTCTCGCCGTTGAAAATGACCTTGGGATTTCTTATGGTCACGGAGTAATCGGCGGCCACCCCCCCGAAAAAAGGGAGCCTGTCCGAGACCCTGTCCAGAATGTCGATCACTTCCTCCCCTATGGCGCAGAAATTCAGGTTGGGCGCTATCACGAAGCCGAAAGCCGGTCTCCTCTGGAGGAGATTTTCGGCGTCCACGTAAGCGTAGGCGATGGCCGAGTTCATGTTCGCGGGCGTCAAAGGTTCCGTCAAGGCGGTGGAGAACCTGACGTCGTCGCTCGTGAGAACGCACAAGGTCAACAAAATGTTGTCTATCAAACCGAGGGACGAGGAGTGAAGCAGGGTGTTCATGCCGATGGTGGGGAAAGGCATGCGCTCGCAAATTTCCCTCACCATCCCGTTTTCTATGAAATCATTGCTGCAATGGACGATGCCCACGGAGTTCTTTTTGAGACGCCGGGAAAGATCCAAAAGCGCCAACGTTTCCCTCAGAGCCCGGGACGGATCGTCGACTTCGAGGGTATGGGCGATGAGCATGTCAATCATGAACTGTCTCGGAAACGGGATTTGGGGAATTTCGCCCGACGCGAAAACCCGGCTTTTGTCGGAAAACAACCGACGTCATTCGTCAATCGTCCGGTTTTGGGCCGAAACGACGGCCGGACGCCGGGGGACGCGGTGACCGGACGAGAAACGTCCCCGCGGGAATCATGAGGCGTCTTCCGGGCCCGCGATCCTTTCGGGGGGACCCGACGGACCAGAAAAGAGCCGCTCCGGAAGCGCCGGATCGCCGAAAACGAACGCCAATGCCGGGCGCGAGACCGCCGCGACGCCGAATTCTCGCGAAAGAATCAACGGATTCGAGGGCAATACGGAAAATACTCGCGCGAAAACGAAAAAAAACCGGCGATCTCGGTCCGGGACGACTCCGGGGTTTGTTTCGAGGCGTTTTCGGGGAGGCCGGAATCATCACCGAAAACGGCGAAAAACTTCCGAAAAAGAGAGTTTGTCGCGGCGGCCGGGATCGGCGAAAACGTCTTTCGCGAAAAGAACGAAGAAACGACGACACCGGGAAACGACGGAAGGAAAACGAAACGAAAACGGGAAAAACGGCGGAAGCCGGAAGGCGTTGGGAATTACCCGCGACGGGGCCGGCGACGCGGAAAACCGGACAAGGTCGGAAAACCGAAAATTCGAAAAATGTCCGAAATTCAATCGAAAACGAAAACATCGGCTGGCGATTCGATTCCGACGGGACTTTGGGGGCCGCGGACCCCGGAACGATCCTCTTTGGAAAAAATTCGATTGACGCGAGTGAGCCCGTCGCTTTGTTTTCGAAGATCTTTTTCCGGCCGAGGGGTGAAATAACTCCCGTTTCCCCTCGCGAAGGGTTAAAGCGAGAAAAAGTTTTTGTGAAAATGTGGTATTTTCGGTTATCTTAACTTAAAAGAGAAGCGGATTCGCCATCGAACGAATCGGCGTCGGAGGTTGGAATCGGCACAGGCGAGGATTCACGGGCAAAAAGCGGGGGGCAATCGCGGTTTCGCTGGGAAAACAGCCTTCTCGTCAAGATATACCATAATTCGGGAATTTGGTAAAGGCGCGATTAGGACGGTTTTCGCGGGGTCCGAACGTCTTTACGCCGCGGCCCGGGCGTTTGGCGGACATGCTTGGGCCGGCTTTGGAAAACACGTTCGGAAAGGTGTTTCGGGAAGCCCCTTCCCCGGAGTCGGCGGCTTGTTTTCGGCGTGGAACGCGCTATTTTGTCGATCGTAAAAAACTTAGCGCCGGGAGACAAATTTTTGATTTTGGCGATTCGGGCACTCGCTGTTTTATGTTTTGTCGATCGGATTTAATCTCGTAAAATTCGCCGTTCGCCCGGGTTTTTCGATGTTTTGTCCGAATCCCGTCATCTCCCGAAACGTCCGGTTTTCCGTCCGTTCGTCGAAACCGTTTCAAGTTTGTCGGACGTCATCGGAACACGTTTCGCGATTTCGAACGTTCCGCCGCTTCGACTGGGATTTATCGGGTTTTCGGGGGGCGCTTTTTCGGGGATCGGCGGGCGAGTTTCAATCCCGGACGTTCGAGTCGTTTGGAAAAATGCGGTCCTCCGGGATTTCCCCGTCAGAACGCCGCGGTTATCAACGTCATGTTGTGAAACTCGTTGTGCCATTTGCCGTCGCGGCGCATGACGGGGCAGAGCTCTCCGCAGGTATAGCTGAAGACGTAGGGAAGAAAGTTGTTGAGTTCCCCGTGGATGGTCTCGACCTCCGTCGTGTAGTTCAGTCCGAGGGTGAAATTTCTGGAGATGCAGGAACAGAGGTAAAAGAAGTCGGGGCTCATGAGTCTCATGAGACCGCAGGCTCTTATCGCGCTCTCCCGTATGTCGCTCACGTCCAACGAACCGAATCCCAGGGTGGTGTTCTCCGGGGCGGTGCCCCCGATGATGATGTCGCCTTCCGGGTTTTGGGCGAAGATGACCCGCACGACCGGGGGTCTTCCGTCATGGCGGTCCAGGAACAGCGGTATGGTGTGGGTGCCCGAGATCTGACCGTCGTGGGCGAGGCCCAGGGACTCCAGGTATTCCGTCACCGGAAGACCGTTCACTTTCTTGATGACGTTTCCCGCGGACTCCGTGACAATCGCTTTTTTGCGGATGGTCTTTTTGTCGGAGACCGGGAAGCAGTAGAACCTGGGGGTGATGTTTCCTTCTATCAGAAGCAGCGCCAAACGATCCGAAAACGTTTCGCCGTTGTGGATGATTCTGGGGTTCCTCAAGTTGGTGCTGTAGTCCGCGGCCATGCCCCCGAAAAGAGGCAGCCTGTCGGAGACGTCGTCGATGATCCTGACGAGGTCCTCCCCCAACGGGCTGAAGGAAAGGGGAGGGGTGTAAGCGATGGCCAGTTTTGGTCTGTTGTGGAGGAGACCTTCGGCCGCGACGTAGGTGTTGGTTATGCTTTGGGTGAGATTTCCGGGGTTTAAGGGCTCCGACAAGGCCACCGAGAAATTAATCTCGGAGCTCGTCAAAACGCAGACGGTGAGAAGGATGTTGTCCATCAGGCCCAGAGAGGACGAGTGCAGCAAGGTGTTTATCCCTATGACCGGAAAAGGAAGCCTTTCGCAGATGGCCGCCACCACCCCCGAGTCCATGAAGACATTGTTGGTGTGGATGATGGCCACGGAATTTTTTTTGAGAGAACGGGTCAAATCCAGTTGGTAAAGCACTTCGGTCAAGGCTTTTTCGGGATCTTCGACCTCCACTGTATGAGCCAGAATCATGGTAATCATTGGGAAGGTCCCTCTTTGAAAAAAATATCGATTAAAATTTCGGCGTTTGTTTTTTGTTGTCGCGGCATTAATTATTCGTTAATTTCACGATTCGTCCGGAGTGGCCGGTCGAGCGGGCAGCGCGGGCGCGGTGACGAAAACGGCGAAAACCGCGGAAACGACGGGAGAGTCCGAAGCGAAAGGAGCGTCCGAATGGAAGGGCGGGGCGAACGGAGAAAAAGGAGCTCTCGCGGTTGGCGGGGTTTCGGGGTTTGCCGCGGGCGCCGGGGCGGGGTTCCGGGGTTTCGAAAACGACCCCGGCACGCGGGGAACCGGCGAAAGACCATGCCGGACATCCATATTAATACTACAAAATCAAAAATATTTAAAGAGCGAACTTTATCCTCGCCGCGAACGCCCGATCGGGGCGCGGGCTTTCCGGCTGCCTCCATCCTTTCGGGAACCCGAACGCCGGCGTCGTCCGCCTTTCGCGGCGCGCCCGATTCGGATTCCGTTCGAGTCGCTTTTTACGGGAGCCCGGCGGGGAATTCGGGCCCGGGGACATTCCCTTCGGGGAGGGAGCCTTTGGCGGGAGTCGTTTTTTCGATTCGCCATGTCCGGGGGAACGGGTCCCGGGTCGGGACAATCATCGGCGGGGTCGAAGCGGGAGATGTCGGAGAGAGAAGCCGGAGGAGCGAAAGTTTCGGGGACTTTGACGGCCGTGCGGCGGCGTTTCGGATCGGAGTTTGACGCCGGGTCCGTGGCGGTTCGGGCTTGAGCGTCCGCTTAAGGTCTTTTTTTTGACGTCGGAACAGGCGGATTGGTTCCGTCGGGCGCGGGCGACATTCGACGTTCGCGTCCGCGGAATGGCGGAGCGATAATCATCGGATCTCGAGATCGGAATTGAAATGTTCGGAAAGAGCTTGAAAACCAATCAAGCCGATTCGCTCGCCACCATGGAAACCGGTGAAATCAGGCGCGCAATAGACATGCTCCCGCCGCCATGGCGGACGCGCCGGAAATCCCCAAAACCCGTCGGGGGCATTTCGATTGACGTCGATTACTCGCGAAAAGAATGTCAAATGACGACAACATGCTCGAAACCGCGAAAACTTCCATCGAAGATGTTCGTTCGCGATCCGAAAGAATGTTTTTGATTCGTAGTTCGATGAAACCATTGAGTCGTCAAAATCCGTTCGCGGATGATCGCGGAGGGTTTCATGCCTTTTTTGCCGCGTCTCGCGGATTGTCTTTTGTTTAAACGCGATTCCCGCGCCACTCGCGGCGGGTTGGACATTCATCCTTCCAAACGGAACCAACGCGTTCAGGGATCGGAACATGGAAGGATCTCGCGGGAAACGGGAAACGGAACAATCGCCCCGGGCGGGAAAGAATCGTTCGCGGACGGGATTCGGGAAGAAATCGGACGTCCCGGAGCGGGACGGTGAGCGGCCCGTTCTTTTTCGAGCGTTCCCGCCGTCCCGACCGGAGGCGTTCTTCGCGCGACGGATCCGTTCGCCCATGAAACGATTTTTCGCGAAGGCAAAGCTCCCGGCCGACGTTCGCGAAAACATGGTCTCGAACGTCCGTCATGACGCTCCCCGGGACGGGTCCGGGGCATCCGGAGGGTCGCGGGGGCGCGGCGCCCGGGGGAGAGTGTCTCCCGGTCTTGGTCCGAAAGGATTGTCTTTCCGTTTCGGCCGCGGGGTTTTTCGCTTCCGGCCAAAGACGCGTCGCGAACCGGACGAGACCGCGGGGCGGCTCGAAAAAACCCGGCGCGGGCAATGCGTTTATTTTCGTTTTTTCTCCCGGTTTTTTCGGGAGTTCGGGAGCATGGCCTTCCCGGGCCTTCCGGGGCCTTCCGGCGAACGGTTTTCCTCGCGGGACCGGCCCCGCGCGAAAACGGGGACGAACCCTTCCCGGGGGCTTCCCCGGCGGGGGAGCGGAAAGCGCTTCTCCCTTGTCCCTCAGGAGGCGCTCTTCGTTTCCGCGAGCTCCACGATCTTGTCCTTGGTGGCCTCAAAGGCATCTATCACCTTGGGGTCGAATATGGTGCCTCTTCCGGAAAGTATCACCCTGAAGGCCTCGGCCGCTCCCATCGGCGTCTTGTAAGACCTGTTGTCGGTCATGGCGTCGAAGACGTCGGCCACGGCCATGATGCGGGCGCAGGGCGGTATTTCCTCCCCTTTCAGGCCCTTGGGATAGCCCTTGCCGTCCCATCTCTCGTGGTGACACAAGGCCATGGTCACGGCGAAATCATGGAGGGCCTGGCTGTTGGGCACGTTCTCGAAGACCCTCTTTATGATTTGGGCTCCCAAGGCCGCGTGGTTTTTCATTACCAAAAATTCTTCGTCGTTCAGGAGGGCGGGCTTCAAAAGGATCATGTCCGAGACCCCTATCTTCCCGATGTCGTGCAGGGGGGCCGCCCTGGTGAGAAGGTCCACCACCTTGGGATTCAAAAAACCCGGGAAGGCGTCCATGGCCAGGAGTTCTTCGGCGAGGATTTTGACGTAACCCGCCGTCCTCTTGGAAGCCCCGCGGTGGTTCAGGGTGCGGTGCTCTATCAGGTCCGAAAAGGCGAGGAGAATGGAGTTTTCCAACTCCCGCACCAGATTGTCCATGTTGTTGGTGGCGGCGACCAGTTTCAGGTGGGTCTCTATCTTGTGGAGAAGGATCTCCCGTTCCACCGGTTTCGAGACGAAATCGGAGGCTCCCGACTTTATGGCTTTCACTTCGGTCTTGGGGTCGTGGGAGGCGGTCAGAAAGACCACGGGGACCTGGCGGAGGGAGATGTTTTCGCGGAGTTTGGCGAGCGTTTCGAAGCCGTCCATGTCCGGCATTTCTATGTCCAGAAGTATCAGGTCGGGCTCCGCCTTTTGGCAAATCACGAGCGCCTGGGCCCCGGATTTGGCGAGGGAGATGTCGTAAACGTCCTCTATTTGGATGCTTATCTGTTCGAGATTCGTCAAATTGTCGTCTACAATCAAAATGTGCTTCATAAAATTATCTTTTCGCGAATGCGTGAAAAAAAGTTCCCGGGATTGCGGGTCGCGGTCCGGCCGGTTTCGCCGCCGCGAGCCCTGAAAATCCCCGGGGGGTTTTTTCTTCCCCTGCGCGGGTCCGGTCGATCCCCCGCCGCGGGCGTTCCTTTTCGGGCCATTTTAACCCAATTCCCCCGGTTTTTCTTCGGTTCGCGACGGGTCGCGGTCATGTCGCCGCGGGGAGTTCCCTCGGGCCTCGCGGCCCCCGGGGTGATTTCCGGGCGGGCGGGTCGAAGGAAGCGGGACGCGAACGTATTTGAAAACAACCGGGGAAAGGACCGGGAAAAAAAGGCGGGTTTGGCCGCCGTCGGGGAAATTCAACCTCGAACGGGGCCCGAACCCGTGTCGGGCGGACGGGGTTTTTCGCGCGGGGGAAGAACCGAAAAGAAGGTGAGCGACACGGTTACCGCTTATGATACCACAAGCTCTTGTGTTTTTACAAGGGAAAAACCCCACCCCGAAAAGAGGGAATCTTCGTCAAGACGCGGCGGATTTCTCCCTGGCCAGCCCGATGGCGCGCCAAAGCGCGAAACGAAGTTCCTTGAGGCCCTTCCCGGTACCGGAGGAGAAGGGGTACACCGGGGTGCGGGGTTTGGCCTTCCTGAAGGCCTCCAGGGCGGCGTCCGCCCCTTCGAGGTCCATCTTTCCCATGGCCACGAGTTTGGGTTTTTTCAACAGACCCGGGTCGTAGTTTTTCAGTTCTTTCGTTATTTTCTCCAAGTCCTTCCCGGGATTTTCGGGATCGAGGCGGCCCGGGTCCAGAACGTGGACTATGACGCCGGTTCTGCTCACGTGCTTCAGGAACCTGAAGCCCAGGCCGAGGCCCTTGGAGGCGCCGTCCACCAGCCCCGGGAGATCCGCCAAAACGTAAGTGTCCTCCTCGCCGGCCGAGACCACCCCCAGATTGGGCGCGAGGGTCGTGAACTCGTAGTCCGCTATTTTGGGTTTCGCGGCGGAAAGTCTGGAGATCAGGGTGGATTTTCCCACGTTGGGGTAACCCACCAAAGCGGCGTCGGCCAAGAGCCTCAGTTCCAGGAGGACCCTTTTTTCCTCGCCCTCTTCCCCGGGCTGCGCGAACCTGGGGGTTCTCATGGTAGACGAGGCGAAGCGGGCGTTGCCCTGACCTCCCCGTCCGCCCTTGCAAAGGACGAAGACGTCCCCGGGGGAGGCGAGGTCGACGATGAGCTCCGAGGTCTCGGCGTCCTTGATCAAAGTGCCCGGGGGCACGGAAATGACGAGATCTTCCCCGTCTTCGCCGGTTTTGTTTCTGCCTCCCCCGGGTCGCCCGTTCCCGGCGACGAAATGTTGGTTATAATGGAACCTGAGCAGGGTGTCCTTCTGGCCGGTGGCCTCGGCGACGACGCTTCCGCCCTTGCCCCCGTCTCCCCCGTCCGGGCCTCCCCTCGGGATGTATTTCTCCCGCCGGAACGAGACGCAGCCCGCCCCTCCGTGGCCCGAACGAACGAATATCTTTGCCTGGTCGACGAATTTCAAGAAATCACCCCGCTCGCCCGAAACGCGAATCGGCCCGAACCCCGATCCCGGCCCGCGCCCGAGCCCTTTTTAGCACAAGTCCGCCCGACATCGCCAGAGAAAAGACGACGGGGAGGGTTCCCCCCAAGGCCGCGGGACCTTTTTCCACCTTGGCCATTCCCAAGCGATCCCGGGGATTTGGAAATGACCGGGCGCGGGGCGTTTCTCCGAAATCCCTTCCCCCCCCGCGGGCGCGCGGGAACAAGGACGCCCGGAAAGGGACAACCGAAAGGGACCCGATGGAAGACAACGACGGCGACATAGTGACCCTGATGGCCGAAAGGAAAATAGCCGAGGCGAGGGAGGCGGGTTTGTTCGACAATCTCGACGGCGAAGGGAAACCCTTGCCCGAAGACGACCTCGCGAACCTTCCCCGGGAAGCGAGATTGGCCGCCCGCGTCCTCCGTTCGGCGGGTTTCGCCCCGGAAGGTCCCGCGGCCGGAAACGGTTTCGCGGTATCCCCCGAAACCCCCGACGGGGCCGGTCGTCATTTGAGGGACAGGGTGAGGGACATGGACAGGCTCGCGATGGCCCTGACGTTCTCCGGGGGAGGGAAGGGCGCCCGGGGGACGAGGGCGTCCCGGGGGTCCGGAAACGCGGGGGGCGCTTCGGAACGCCCGGGCGACCCCGCGGACCCCGGGGCAAGGGGGGAGAAGCTCCTGGAGTCAAGCTATCTGGGGAAGATCCTCGATCGCCTTTTCGGGATGAAAAAGGGCTGAAATCCGAAAAAGCGGGAGGAAACCCCCGACGGGCGACGGAACCCCGGGGGAAAGAGTGGCGGGGAAGGCCCGAAACGGTGAGCCCGCGAAACGGGGCGGGGAAGGAAAAGGCCCCGCGGGCGCGGAAAAAGGAAGCCCGCGAGGGGGCTTTTTCGGTTTTCGACCGGGACTTTACCGATTCCCGCGAACGGCCGGTTTTTTTGGGG
>JAITKT010000457.1 GCA_031278225.1 Deltaproteobacteria bacterium | reverse complement strand
GTTTTAACGTCGGCTTTTTAACGGTAGCGGCAGTATGCCCCGTGATATAAAATTAGAACCAACTCGTCAAACCCTTGATTTTACGGGCTTTTTGAGTTGGTTCTATTATATCACACGCCTCGGACCGCGGGTCGGTTTCCGGAAGAAACGGTTTTCGTTCCGGAGCGACGTTTTTTCCGGGGTTTTTGTGTATAATGAACCCATTCCCGAGGGTTTCGCCGGATTTTCGGCGTTTTTCCCCGGAAGGCCCCTCGGGGGTCTTTCGCGTCCGACGATTTCACACGACCTTGTCAACCCGAAAATTTCACCACGGAGAGGGATCATGCGAGCGTTCTTCCTTGTCGCGCTTCTGTCGACGACGTTTCTTTTCGGCTCCCGGGCCTTCGCTCAAAACGACGCCCCCGGCGGTTCCGGCGGGAACGCCGAGCCCCTTTTCACCCCGGAGAAGTCCGCCGAAGCCATGACCGCGGAAGAGAACGGGGAACTTCCCCCGCCCTCCCCCGCCGCGAAAGCCCGGGCGGAGGCCGACAACCTCTTCGCCCTGGACCTCTTCGGGGCTTTGGGCGCGGAAGAAGACGGAAACATCTTCTTCTCCCCGATCTCCGTTTCCGAGGCCATGGGCATGGCCTACGCCGGGGCCTCCTCCGACACGAGGACCCAAATGGCGAAGGTCCTCCGATTCGGGGACGGGGTGCCCGGGGTCATGGGGGAATTGAACGATCGTCTCGAAAAATCCTCCGGGGACACCCCGGGGATCGTCCTCACCCTCGACTCTTCCCTCTGGATGGACAAGGACGGGGAGTTTCTGGAGAGCTACTTGAAGACTCTCGGGGCCGCTTTCGACAATTCCGTCCGCGAGGCGGATTTCAAAAACGACGGGGAAGCCGCGAGGCTCGCGGTGAACGATTGGGCCTCCGAGGCCACGGACGGAAAGATAACCGAAATTCTTCCGACCCCCCTGACCCCCCTCACGCGACTCATTTTGGTGAACGCCGTCCTCTTCAAGGGGAACTGGCTCCTCGCCTTCGATCCGGATTTGAGCGCCGAGGGGGACTTCAACCTCGGAAAAGATTCGAAGGTCAAAACGATCTTCATGAACAAAAACGGAAAACTCCCCTTTTACGAGAAGGACGGGCTCAAGGCCGTTTCCGTCCCTTACGCCGGGGAGAAGTTCTTTTTCTCCGCCATCCTTCCCCCCGAAGGGGACGGGGGATTCGCGAATCCCGAAAAACACCTGACCCCGGAGCTCCTCCGCGCCCTCACCGCCGGTTTCGAAGCCAGGGAGACGGTTTTGAGCATCCCCAGGTTCGCCTTCGGTTGGGGGGTAAAACCCCTGAAGGAAACTTTCCGGAAACTGGGCCTGGACCTCCCCTTCGGGGAAGAGGCCGACTTTTCCGGAATCACCGGGGACAAGACCCTTTCCATAGCCGAGGTCTATCACCGGGCTTACGTGGACGTGAACGAGGCCGGAACCGAGGCGGCGGCCGCCTCTTCCGTCCAGTTCGTGACCCGCTCCATGCGGGATCCCGAGCCGCCCCGAATTTTTCAGGCCGACAGGCCCTTCGTCTTTCTGATTTGGGAGAAGGACACCGGAAGCGTTCTCTTCGCCGGAAGGTTCTCGAAACCGGCGAACTGAGCGAACCCGGCGGCTTCCGGGCGGGGAAACGTCATTTCCGTCCGCGCGGTTCGGTCGCGATTTCCTCTCTCGTTTTCTCCCCGATCGGCGGTTTTTTCCCCGGCGTTTTCCCCCCGGTTTTTCCGGGGATTTTCAAAGGAGTGATCCCATGAGCGTTTCCGCGAAGCGTTCGATTTTCGTCGCGGCGGCCTTTTTCGCCTTCGTCTTCGTTCTTCGCGTTTCGGGCGCCGCGCCCGCGTTCGCCCAAGCCGTTTCGCCCCCCGTCGAGGGACGGGTCCCCGGGATCGTCGCGGGGACGGTCCCGGGGCCGGCCCCGGCTCCGGGAACGGCCCCGGAAACCCCCGCCGGGTCGGGAACGGTTCCCGCTCAAGGAACGATCCCCGCCGTCTTCGAGTCCGGGGAATACCAACGGGTGCGGGAAGAGGTCCTGTCCCTCGGCGGGGTTAACCGCGCCTTCGGTTTGGAGCTTTACGGGGAAATCGCGAAAGAGCCCGGAAACCTCTTCTTTTCCCCTCTTTCCGTCTCCGAGGCTCTCGTCATGGCCTACGCCGGGGCCCTGGGCGACACGGCCGTCGCTTTCGAAAGCGCTCTCGACTATCCCCTCGAGGGGGAGAGTCTTTTGGCCCTCTTCGGTCACCTGAAACTCGCTCTTTCCAGGGTCAACGACGGGGAAAAGGTGGTCTTGAAGACAGGAAATTCCCTCTGGGTGGACGAGGACTTTCAAGTGAGCGCGGATTACGCCTCCTCCCTCGACAAATTCCTGGACGGGGCGGTTTTCCCCGCGGATTTTCAAAACGGGGAGCCGATCGCGAGGGGCCTCATGAACGACTGGGTCGGGGAGGCGACGGAGGGAAAGATGACGGAGCTATTTTCTTCCCCCCTGGATCCCGCGACCAGGGTCATCCTCGCGAACGCGGCTTATTTCAAAGGGGCCTGGGCCGCGGCCTTCGACCCCGCCCTCACTTCCGAAAGGCCTTTTCACCTCGGAGACGGAAAAAGCCAAGTTACCGTTCCCTTCATGGAAAGGCTCGGACGTTACGGTTTTTTCGCGAACGAGGACGTCTCGGTCCTGGAGCTCCCCTACGGGGACGGTGAGGTTTCGATGTTCGTTTTTCTTCCCGCCAAGACGGACAAGGCCAAGGACCTCATCCTCGCCGGAAACCTCGACCCCGATCTTTTCGCCACTTTAATGATGGGTCGCGTCAAGTCCGAAACGGGGGGTTTCGTCGAGACCGAGGTCCGGGTCGCGATTCCCAAATTCGCCCTCACCTGGGGAACCGAGTCCCTGAAAGAGGCCCTGGGAGCTTTGGGTTTGTCTTCGATTTTCGTCCCCGGCGCCGATTTCGAAGGCATCGCGCCCGAGGGCGGGCTGTTTTTCTCGGACTTCGTCCACAAGGCCAACGTCGAGGTGACGGAAGAGGGCACGGTCGCGGCCGCCGCGACGGGGGGCGTCGTCCAAACGACCTCCATATCTCTCGGTCCCAGGGAATTCGTCGCGGATCGTCCCTTTTTCTTCGCGATCCGGGAAAACGCGACCAAGTCCCTCCTCTTCCTCGGGAGGCTCTCCGACCCCTCCGGAGGGTGACGTTCGCGCGGTTTGGCGGATGATTCGGGGAGAGTTTTTCCCATAAGTTTTTTCCGATTCCCCCGGGTAAGCCCCGGGGGATTTGGCGTTTGAGAGGCCGCGGGGACGCGTCGGGGGAAGCCCGAAGCGGCGTTCCTCCGGCGACGATTCCCGGGAAGGGGAACTCCCCGGAACGAAGAATAAAACGAAGCGGGAATCGAAGATGCGAAACGGGAAGAAAAAAAAGAGCCGGGGGCGGCGGCCGCCGACGGCTCTTTGTCATCGCGTCGTCGAAAAGCGAAAAAAACAAGAATCGGGCCGCGGGATCGTCCCGGACTTAAGCCGTCCCCGATTCGTCCTTAAGCCGCCCCCTTCTCCGCGGCCTTCGCGGGGGCGCGAACGAGGAGCCCGGGACGCACTTTTCTGAAAAATCCGACGCAGAACGCGCAAACGAAACCTTCCATGATCATGACCGGGAAATTCCCCGCGATCACGAGCCAGGCCATCTTGGAATAGGCGTCGCCTTCGCCCGACAGCCAAAGGGCCAGTCCCACGAGACAGGCCGAGATCGCGACGGGAAAGAAACCGCAGACGAATCCGGCCGCGGCGGCCTTCGCGGGGTTGGGTCCGGTGACGGCCCCGCGGAAGAGGACCCCGCAGAGGACCGCGGGGGACGCCATGGTGAAGGTGTTCACTCCCAGGGTGGTGAGTCCCCCGAAGCCGAAGAGGATCCCCTGGAGCAGAAGACCGAAAAATATGACGGGAAAGGCCGCCCACCCCAGCATGAGACCCATGAGACCGCTCAACACCAAATGGGTGGAACTCGGGCCGATGTTCACGTGAAAGAGGGAGGCGACGAAAAAGACGGCGGAGAGTATCGCGACTTTGGGGGTGTCTTCGTCCTTTATGGCCCCGAAGCCAAAAAAGAGGCCCCCCAAACTCAGGGCCGCGCCTGTCGCGAGGACCGGGGCGGACAATATTCCTTCGGAAATGTGCATCGTTGTTTTTCCTTGTCTCGGGAACGGAGCGTCGGATCGTCGTCCCGCGCGTTTTCGGCGGGCCCCCGCGACCTTTCTTCCCGAACGGTTTCAATCTTTCGTCCCGGACTTCTCCGGAACGCTTTTGGCGGGTCTTCTCCCCCTCGCCCAAAAGACGACCCCGGTCACTCCGACCACCCAGCCGAGACCGCCCGCGACCTCTTTGAGGGTCGGGCTTTGGTCCCGGGAGGCTTCCGCGAGTTCCCTGTTGATGGGACCCAGTTGGGACTTGAGTTCCTCGCGGACCATGGCCCGCAGGGAGTTTTCCAGGGCCCGGAGGTCCCCGGAAAGGGGGAGGGTCCCGGCCGTCGCGGCTCCGGCGGTCACCGGGACTCCGGGCTCGCCGGCGTCGGGCGGCGGGGTTTCGGAACCGGGGGACGTCGCGGAAGCGGAAGACGTCCCGGACGCCGGGGTGACGGTCGGCCTGTCCTTGGCGTCGAGCTTGAATTCAC
>JAITKT010000425.1 GCA_031278225.1 Deltaproteobacteria bacterium | reverse complement strand
CCTCCTATTTCACCCAAGGCTGCTGGGAAACCGGAAGGGGGCTCATGGGAGGCTCGACCTCGGCGGAGATCCCGGTGGATTACGTTTATTGCTTCACCTCCGGGGAAAACGCCGTCGTTTCGATAGTCGAAAGGAACCAAAACGGCGAGGTGTCGGACGTCTGCCGAACCACGGCGGTGTTCCGGGTAAACGGGCGGAAGCTGCTCTTGAGGGAACATCCCGACGGCCCCCTGTGCCAAAACTCCCCCGACGCCTCTTATTTGAGCTCGTCCTTGAGCTGTGACCTCACCAAGTACGGACTCGCCAATTGCACGATAACGACCGCGGGGAACCCGGACAACATACTCGCCGTTTTCAAACGCGGCGCGGGAGACCCTTCGACGATCGACAATCTGATTCTCAAAAATTGACTCGTCACGGGTTGTTCCGCCGGCGAACTTACCCGGAAACGCCCCGAAAGGGCAAAAAACGCGGATTTTCGGGGAAGACTCCGAAACGGCGGTTTTTTCGGGCGGAAAAAAAACCGTTTCCGGCGGAAACCGGGTCTTTTGTCCGTAGCCGCCCGCGGCCGAGAGCGGAGGGCCCGAAAACCCCGGAGAGCCATATATACGCGATTTCGCTTTTCCGGGGCTTTCCCGACGTCGCGGGGCCGAGGCCGCTCTTTTCCCGTCTTCCCCCCGCGAACCCGATTTTCGGGCGGACCCCCGCGGCTTTTTAGCTTCTCTTTCTTTCGGAGGCGCCGGCGGGGTTTTGCGGGATTGTCCCCATGTCCCGCGATCGTCAGACGTTTTCGCGGTCCCCGGTCGAAATCCCGTCTTCTTCCCCCGCCGCGACTGTCGCGAAATCGGGCGTTTTTTCGTCATGCCCGTCTTCTCGGGAAAATTGGTCTTATGATTTCCCTTGTGATATACTTGACGCTGTTCAAGATCCGCAAGCGGGCGTTTTTCCTTCCGTTCCGAATCCCGACCGCGCGTTTTCGCGCTATTCCGAAATAATATCCCGCTTCTTTTGATTTTCACAAAAATCACCGAAAATCATCATTTTTTCTTCAATTCCCGTGAAAATGATAATAATCGCGGCCAATTAGGCACGATAGCGACCGATTTAAGGATTTACTGTCATGAACGCTCGATTGGTCAATGACGAAAAAACCGGGGACGGTTGGGCTCTTTTGAGAATACCCGTGAATACCGGCGGGGGACTTCCCGAAAAGGATTTCACGCCCTTGGCGGAGACATATCTTATTTCCATGAAAGACGATGTCACCGGTCAATATCTCCAAAATCCGGGCAATCCGGTTTCTTGGGATTCCAATCCGGTTTTCTTTAAATTGTATGCCAGGGAAATCAAATTCGGCGAATTGTACGTCATCATCCCACCCGAAATGACGGATTTCATGTCCAATTCCAATTTGGAATTCTCCTTGAAAACAAACACCGCCGAATACCGCGGCATCCTGGCTTCGGCGGCTTTAATCAAAAGAAGAACAAGAACCACCACGATAGATACGAAAAACGACGCGAAATCCGACGTGGTGGATTTTAGAACTAATGGCCGGCCGCCGGAGACAAAAGAGATCGCGGCCGTTCAACCCATACCCTCGAATGACACCCCGCGAGGACCCGACACGGGGCTCTACAAAGGAGAGAACGAGGTCGCGCCTCCGCCGCCGCCGCCGCCTCCCCAACTCACGGGAACGGAGGACGGTCTTCGGGGACCCGTGCCGGTGGGATTTAAGGACCAAAACGGGCAACCCGCCGAAGGCGCCTTTCCCCCGATTCTGAAACCCGAAGAAGAACCCTTCAAGCCTTTCACTCCTCCGGCACCCGCGGAAAAGAAGGAAAAGAAGGGACCTCTGTTCTTCCTTTTGGTCATAGCCCTTCCTTTGCTTCTCCTCTTGGGCGGCGCCGCGGCTTACTGGTACTTTTTCATGCACAAGGGAGCCGACGAAACGGCTTCGGTCGACGAGACCGGTCGGGACGAGAGCGCTCGGGACGAGACCGGCCAAGACGAAACCGGTCAGGCCGAAACCGCCGATTCCGGCGAAAGCGATACCGCCTCCGGTACCGGAACCCCGACTGAAACCGCGGGGGTTTCGATTCCCGGCGCGGGTTCGGCGGGTTCCGCGGGAACGGCCGCGACGGCCGGGGGAGTTTCGGCCCTCGAGGCGGCCCGGACACTCCTCAAATCGGGCAGTCCCTCCCTGGACGATTTGCTGCCCGCTTACGAGGCCCTGAAGAACGCCGAAGACGTCGAATCCGTGAAGACCTCGTTCGAGCTCGTGAAGGAACTCTCTATCTTGGAGCCCAAGTACCACGTGAATCTCGGGGCTTACTACGATCCCCAGAGCGGGACGAAGGCCCCGGAGGGGGTCAACAAGGATCCCTTCGAGGCCCTCGCGGAATACCGGGAGGCGCGGGATTTCGGGGTGGCGGAGGCGACGGAGAGAATCGAAGACCTGCGGGAATGGGCGAGCTCCCCCGAAGCCAACGGCGTTCCCGGGATCAACGATTTCCGAGCCGCCATCAAACAATGAACGCGGCGACGCGCGACGCCCCGACACTTTAAATTTCGTCAACAACGGCGATATTTCACAAACCGTCGAATCGCGGGAAAAATAAAAATGAAATTTTCCAAATTCTATCCGGTCTTTTTTTCCGTTCTTCTCGGAGTCGCCCTTTTCTCGGGAACGCTTTTCGCCCAAGCGAAAAAACCGCTCCTGATGGAAGGAAAACGCACCCTTTACCAGAAGATCATCACCCATCCGGGAGCGGTGTACAGGGACACCCCGACCGCGGAGCCCAAGGGGGCGATTCTTCCTTTCACCGTCCTGTACGTCTACGACAGGCAGGAAGCGAACGGGAGGTTCTGGCTCCAATGCGCGACCGGCACCAACGGGGAAGGACTCACTTGGATCCGCGAGGACAGGGTCTCCGAATGGAAACAATCCCTGGTTCTCGTGTTCGCCGAAAAAACGGGAAGAGCCCCGCTTCTTTTCTTCAAAAAGAAGGCCGACCTCTTGAATCTGGCCAAATCGACCGGGGTGGCCGCGGCTCTCGACACCCTCACCAAATCCTTCAAGGACTACGCGCTAACGGCGCAGAGTCCGCCCATAGATTTTCCCGTCGTCGCCATGGAACCGGAAAACGACCAGGGGGCCATTCCCTCGGACAGGTTCTATCTGATGCCCATCTTCAACTATGACGAGGAGTTGGAAGAGACCATGCTCTTGGACGTGGCGACGATAGACCCCGGAAATCCCGACAGGGTGGTCCGGAACCTTCCCCAGGGAGGGGCGTCCGGGGCCGGAAACGCGGGCAACGCCGGGCAACAACCGCCCCCCGCCCCGAAGGTCGGGATAGCCTTCGTCATCGACACCACGATTTCCATGGGGCCCTACATCGAAATCTGCCGTCAGCTGGCCAGGGACATATATCAAAAACTCATTGACGGAGGGAACGCCGAAAACATATATCTCGCTTTCGTGGCCTTCCGCAGCAGCGTCAAGGCTTCCCCGGACATAGAGTACACGACGAAGATCATCTCCGACTTCAAAAACGCCAACGACAGGGCTTCCTTCGAGTCCGCCCTGGGCGAGGTCAAGGAGGCCGCGAGCTCCACCCACTCCTTCAACGAGGATTCCATGGCCGGACTCGCCGCGGCCGTGGAACAGCTGGACTGGACCCCCTTCGACGGGGGGATCATTTTGCTCCTGACCGACGCGGGCCCCCTCAATTCCTCCGACGAATACAGGACGGTCCCGGACAATCCCAATTCCATCAAAGCCAAGGCCGCCGCGAAAAAAATCAGGATTGTCCCGATTCACCTCAAAACCCCCCAAGGCACCAACAACCACCGTCAGGCCCAGCAGGCTTACGAGGCCATGGCCTACGACGTGGCGGGGGCGAGGACCTACGTCGACATCAAAATCCAGGATCCGACCCTCGGTCCCGAGGTTTACCGCAGCGCCACCCAAGGCCTCGTGAACAACCTCGAAACGTCTTTGCGGGCCATGAACGTCCCCGTGACGGCGGCGGACATCAACGACGCCCCGGCGGCTTCGGCCGACCCCGTCCAAAAGGCGAGCGACATCGGAACCCTGCTCGGCTATTCCATTCGTCTCGACTACCTCGGGAACAAAAACGAAACCACGCCCCCGAGGGTCATCCGCTCCTGGATAACCGACAAGGACCTCGCGAATCTCATAGCCGAAAGGTCGAGGGACGTCCGAACCGTTCAGGTGGCCGTGCTTCTCACGAGAAACCAGCTCGGGGCCCTGTCCGCCTCTTTGAGAAGCATCATTCAGGGGGCGGAAAACGCGAGGCTCAGCAACGACAGCTCACTTGATTTCTTCGATTACGTGATCTCCGCCGCGGCCGAAATAGCCCGCGACCCGGGCGAGTTCTCTCTCAATCCGGGCGCGAAGAAACTCGGGGAATCCGGGGTGTTGTCCGAATTTTTGGACGGACTCCCCTACAAGAGCAAGGTGATGAATTTGACGGAAAGGGACTGGGACACCATGGACGCCGTGGCTCAGAGCGAATTCATCGAAGACTTGAAGTCCAAGGTGGACCTCTACGAGAAATACAACGCCGACGTCAACAACTGGGGGAAATTCAACGAAGCCAACTCGAGCGAATGGCTCTACCGGGTTCCCTTGACGGATCTGCCCTGAAGTCCCGGGGTCATCCCCGCGCGAAAGGTGTGACTTTATGAATGAAGGGATCATGACCGTCAGACGAATCGTGAAAACGAGACCCGGGGGCAGCGGTTACCGCCTCATGGTGGACAAGCTCGTCGTTCGCGAGGGAGACAGAATCGCCCTGGTGGGGCAATCCGGAAGCGGAAAAAGCACCCTTTTGGACATGATGGCCATGGTCCTGAAGCCGGACAGACTCGGAAGGGGCGGGGAATTCACCTGGAACCTGGACGGGGTGACCCTGGACGTCTGGAACAGCTGGAAACGGGGCGGGGCTTCCGCGAGGGAAAAGATCAGGCGCTCCCATCTGGGTTACGTGCTCCAGTCGGGCGGCCTTTTTCCCTTCCTGAACCTCCGGGACAACATCCTGCTTTCGGCCTGGCTCAAGAAAAACCCGAAGGGGAGACGGGCGGAGAGCGCTTTGATGGAACTCGCCGCCAAGCTGAACATCGGGCACCTCTTGAGGAAGCTCCCGGGAAACGTCTCCGTGGGCGAGAGGCAAAGGGCGGCCGTGGCCAGGGCCATAATTCACCGGCCGAAGCTGATTCTGGCCGACGAGCCCACGGCCTCCCTCGATCCCCCGACGGCCGAGAAGGTGATGGAGCTCCTGATCGAGTTGAGCGAGGGCACGGCTCTCGTCATGTCGACCCACGACGAGGTCAGGGCCAGAAAGTTCGGCTTCGAGATCCACCGCATAGTCGTCGAGGACGAAGGGCCGCGGAGAGGCATCAAAGCCATGCTCTTCAAGGATTCCCGGCTTCCGGGAAAGATGCCCGCAAATATCCGGAATCGCTGATTTCGTCGGGACGCGCGCGAAAACAGACAAAACAAATCCTCAGAAAACAACCAACGTCAACACGTTTTTCCGGGTGGCTCCCATCATATACGTATCCATAAAATTGGCCCTGAAACGGTACAAACGCGACTGGCTCTTCGCCATGTGTTTCATCTTTTCCGTCATGGCGCTTCTGGTGCCGCTCCTGACCGTCATGGGCCTGCGGGACGGGATCATCGGAACCTTGTCGGAGCGTCTGATTTCCGATCCGAGCAATCTGGAGATCGTGCCGGAAGGCGTGAGGGATTACGACCTCGCGTTTTTCCAAAATTTGGAAAACGACCCCGACGTGAGATTCGTCATCCCCAACACCAGAAACTTCGCCTTCACCCTGGCCTTGGGAAAACCGGGATACAACACCAAGAGAGTCGCGGCGAGATCCACCAAAAAGGGCGATCCGATTTTGGATTACGTCGAACCGGCGGTCGGAAACGAAGAAGTGGGCCTGTTCGACATCTATCCGTCGAAGACGGTGGCCGAATTTTTCGACGCGAAGCCCGGGGACACTTTGACCGTCACCGTTTCGAGGACTTTGAACGGGTATTTGGAGACTCAAAACCTGGACCTCGCGGTCAAGGGAATAATTCCCCTTTGGGCCCTGGGGGATCAGGACAACAGCATGATGCTCGCGAATCTCCAACTGCTCGAAAAGATAGAGAGATACTTCGAGGACAGGCCCGTCCCGGAACTGGGCTGGCCCGGAAACAGGATGGAGACCTATCCCGCCCGCTATCAGACTTTCCGTCTGTACGCCTCGGAACTCGACGCCGTCGAGCGTCTGCGGGTCAGGTTCGAACGGGGAGGCTTGATAGTCAAAACCAGCGCCAAGGAAATAGCCAACGTCAAAAGCCTCGACAGTGCCTTCACCGTGGTGTTTTTTACCTTGTTGTGCGTGGTGGGCGGCGGGGCCTTCGCCTCCGCGGTCTCCGGTTCAATCGACCAGGTGGCGAAAAACAGAAAATCCCTCGCTTGTTTGAATTTGCTTGGCATGGGCAAATTCCATCTTCAGATTTTTACCTCCGTGCAGGTGACGATATCCGGATTAATCGCCGCGGTCGGGGCTTGCGGTTTTTATCTCGTGGTCGCGAAGATTTTGAACGAGGTGTTTTACGGCAAGATGCGGGACGTTGCGGAAGTTTGTCGCCTGTCCCCCGAAAAGCTTTTGATTTCCGTGGGAATCGTCGTGATTTTCATGACGCTCGCCTCTTTTTACGCCAACAAATCCCTTTCCGACATAGAACCGTCAGAAGGTATGCGAGATGTCTGAACCAAACGTTTTCCTTTCCCGAAAACCCGTTGTTTTCAAGGCCGGTTTCGCGGCCCTGGCCGGGGTCTTATTCGCCGCCTTCGCTTTGGCTCTTCTCGCGGGCGGGACTTTTTCCGACCCGGCGTCCGCCCAGCAGTTGGGAGGAGTCGTCACCGACAACAAAAAGGCCTCGACCAACCCGAACCCCGACGGGGACGATTTCGAAATTCCCTTGCCCTGCGGTCTTTCCATGGCCTTCCGTTTCGTCTTCATTCCCCAAAGCGGTTACATCGGGGAGATTACGAGTCATTTCGGAACGGCCTCCAAAGAAACCAACATGAACGGCGTCGCGATGTCGTCGGATTTCAACGGAAAACACCCCGTTTATCTGGGTTCGTCGCTCGCCTTGGAAAATCTTCCGAACAAATACAAACCCGTGGCGCAAAGAATTCAAGATTCCATCAACGCGACTTACTCGTCGGAGGAGGGCAAAGACGCCTCGATTCGTCCGTTTTATCTCATCGGAAAATACGAGGTCACGAACGCGCAGTGGGAAGCCGTGATGAACGGCAATTGCGAATTGAACAACGCTTCGAGTTTTCCCGTCGCGAACGTTTCGTGGTACGATGTCGTTTCCTTCACCGAAAAACTCATGACTCACGTCTTGGCCAACAATCCCGAGGCTCTCCCGGCTTATCCGAACAATTCCACCGTCGTGTCCTTCTTAAGGCTCCCGACCGAGGAAGAATGGGAATACGCCGCCCGCGGAGGACACTCCGTCAATCTTTCGGACTTGAGCCTGCACGAGTTTTTTCCGTTCAAAAGCGGGGAAAAAGCGACGGACTACGGGCTTTTCGATGACGGGGTGAGTCCTCCGAATTCCTCTCCCAAAAGAATAGGAAGCTATTTTCCGAATCCTCTCGGAGTTCACGACACCATCGGAAACGTCGACGAGATGACTTTCTCCACCTACAAGATGATAATCGGAAACCGGGTGCACGGCTCCAGCGGGGGTTTTTTGAGAAAGGGAGGAAGTTTCAGGGACACCGAAAAAAACGTCTATTCCGGGGCGAGAAGGGAAGCCGCGTTTTTTCATAGAAGCGGACCTTACCGCTCGACGGATCTCGGTTTCAGGCTCGCGATTTCGTCGGTCACCATCGGAACGCAGGACAGGTTGGCGAAATTGACCGACGAATACAGGGGTTTTAACCTGAAGATATCCTCCAAAGATAACACCGCTCGGGAATCAATGGAAATTTTAAACGACATGTTGAAAAAAATCGACAACACCGTTCAAAAAGAAGCTTTGCGAAACGTCATCGATAATCTTGAAAAATTGAACATAAAATCATTGGACCGGACGAAAACGGAGATCTCGTTGCGCATTTCCGGTCTCGTCGACGTTTTGTTGGACCTCAGAACCGTGAAACAGCGCCAGCTCCAAAACGAACAGCTCTCGGCAACCGTGGCGAAACAGTTGAAAGCCATAGACGACATGATTGCGAATTTCCCCAACATGCCGGAAATATCGGAAGAGGACAAAAACAAATATCATCTCTTCAAAAATCAGAAAACCGAGAATCAAAAGCAAGTGGCGGCCAATAACAAAGAATTGCGGGAAAGTTATTCCGTCGAAAAAGATCGATATCACAAACTGCTCGAGGGATTTTCACACTATGACAGATATCTTGTTTTCTCCGAGTTGGACAAGATGGTCAAAGGCATCACCGGCGACGATTTCAATTCGCGGCAAACGAAATTTTGCCTTGATATCGTGAAAAAAAATTTGGACGTCGTGTTTTCGACGCGCCCCGTTTCCGACATACCCGATTCCGCTTTGGAAGACAAACTCCCCGTGATACCGGTGCTCGTGAATTGAATTTCCCCCGAGAGAACGTTTTGACCATGTTTAAACATCTTTTTCGGACATTGGCGTTGACGCTTTGCTTGGTTTTTTCGTCTTCCGCGTCGGAAGCGCAAGGCTTGGGAGGTGTCAGGGTCGACACTCCCGAGGCCGTTTCCAACCCCAAACCGGACGGCGACGATTTCCTTTTGCCTCTCCCCTGCGGTCTCTCGATGGCTTTTCGAATAATCTTCATTCCCGAAAGGGGCCATCTTTCCGACTTCAAAACCACCTTCGGAACCAACGCCAAGAAAGTGAACATCGGTGACGACGTTTACGTGTCCTCGGATTTCAACGGCAAACACGAAGATTACATAAGTTCGTCCCTCTCCATATCCGACTTGCCGCCAAAGTATCGCGACGTCGCCGATAAAATTCGCGCGAGCTTCACTTACGACGATTACAATCGCCAGTTGTACCTGATCGGAAAATACGAGCTCTCCGTCGGTCAATACGAAGCCGTGATGAACGGCAATTGCGCGCTTAACAACAAATCAAGCTATCCCGCGGTCGACATATCCTGGTACGACGCCGTCGCTTTCACCGAAAAACTCATGACTCACGTGCTCCGGAACAATCCCGACGCGCTTCCCTTTTCCCCGGACGACCCGGACCTCGTGGGAATCGTGAGGCTTCCCACCGAAGAGGAATGGGAGTTCGCGGCGAGAGGCGGTCACATGACCGATTCGGACCAACTGGCCGTAAACGATTTTTTTCCCATGGACGAGGATTCGGGACTCGCCGATTACGCCATTTACGACGACGAGGTGAACCCGCCGCCGACGGGTCCGAACAGAATAGGAACCCGCCTTCCGAATCAGGCGGGTCTTCACGACACCATCGGGAACGTCGACGAAATGACCATGTCGAATTATCACATGGTTTTCCTTGACCGCGAGCACGGTTCCAACGGAGGTTTCTCGCGCAAAGGCGGGGGCTTCCGCGACAGGATACCCAACATCTATTCCGGGGCCAGGCGCGAGGCGCTTTTTTTCTTCAAAGACGGTCCCGGCCGTTACACCGACCTCGGGGTGAGGTTCGTGATCTCGTCGGCCAACCTGGGCTCGCCCGCCAAGGAAGCGGCGCTTTCGGACGAATACGCCAAGCTCAAAGAGTCAAACGAACATTTCGAGGTCACCGAAGGCATCGACGTCAAGGAGCAAATCAGGTTTCTGCGTTATTTGACGGAACGGGAAACCGAGGAGAAATTCCGAAACAAGTACGCCGAACTGATTCAACAATTGGAAACGATGGAAAACGAAGGCATCGCGGCCGTCGAGTTCGAAAAGACGTCCGTCAGGGGGAAAATCAACGCTCTCATCAACAGACTCATGTTGCTGCGCAACACCAGGGTTTTGTTGAATCTGCACGATTACAAGCTGGAAATTCTAAGTAACGACATCGAGGCCAGAACCTCGGGACGTTTGAAACCGGCTCCCGACGCGTCCCAGACCGAAAAAAAGACGCGGCAAAACGAAATCAACGCTTTGAAGAAAGAGATTCAAAAGGTCGGGGAATCGCGAAAAGATTTCGAATCGAGCTATGCTTTGATGCGCGAAAACTACAACGCTCTTCTGTCGGAAATAATCGCGCGCGAGGATCTCATAGACGATCAGATCGTCATGGTCCTGCAGGACATAAAAGGCGACAGCTTCATGTCCCGCGAACTCAGGAAAAATCTCGCGACGGTCAAAGACAACATCGATTTCGTGTCGAACGGCGGAAATCCCGCCGACATCCCGAGAGAGAAGTTGGAGGATTTCTCGAGAGAAGGGTGATTGGGAGCGTCGTCCGCGGTTCAGCCGTCGAGCGGCGTCTCCATGAATCTCATGATCTCGGGGCTGATTTCCCGATTGTTCGATTTGTGGAAATCCATGAGGTTGTCGACGACCGTTCGCGCCCTCGCGTGGTCGCGGGCTTCGTTCAAGGCCTTGAGCAAGGCCGAGGCCGCGAAGAATCTGAACGGGGAATGCTTGAAATCCCGAAATTCGTTTTCCAGAACGGCGTAGTGCCTCATGGATTCTTCGATCTTCCCGAGTTTCGCGTAGGACGCCGCCAAATGGGCGAGGGCCTTGGGGCGATGGAGTTCCTTGGTCTTTTCTTCACCTTGGTCTTCGAGCGTCCGCAGGTGTTTCAAAGCCTCTTCCGGAGAGCCCCTTTCGGCAAGGATTATCACGGAGTTGGCCGCGGCTTTGGCCAGTTCGTCCCCGATGTCGTGCTTTTCGCGGAGGGCCTTCATCTCGTCCAAAATTCTTTCCGCTTTTCGGTCAAGACCGTTCATCATGAGCGAGGCCGCGATGTTCACGGCGGCTCTCGCCTTTTGGCGTTTCACGACCGGGTTTCCCGGGGCGTTCGGGCGATCCCCCGCGTCAATCGAATCGTGGATCCTCTCCGCCTCCCCGATCATCCCGTTCGCGCAGCAGGCGCCGACGAGATTCACGGAAAGAAGCGCTCTTATTTCCTCGGCGTGATTGAACCGGAAGGCGTCGCCTTCCAGGACGCGCAGGACCCGGAGGGCGTTTTTGAGGTTTCCCGACTCCGTGTGCGCCACGGCGAGATTCGCGAGAACCGAGGCCAGATCGGCCAGACTCTCCTTGGGAACCGCTTTCAGATCGGTCGTCGCGGAAAATTTCTCGAAAAAAGCGGAGGCCCGCTCGGTTTCCCTCGCGTTCACCAGGATTAGGATGACGTTCGCGGCGAGTTTTCCGAGCCTTTTCGAGTACTCGTTGGAATCCGCGAGCGGCAGGTAGTTTTCGTAAATTTTAATCGCGACCTCGTGGTCTTCCTCCAGGTGCCCCATGAGGACGGAGGCGGCCCGTCCCTCCAAGGCCATGATCTCCTGGGTCCTCGGGTATTCCCTCAGGGAAGAGAGCATGGTTTCGGCGATCCCGACGTAGCCCCTCTTGGAGAGATGTTCGATCAGGGCCAGGGCGGCCCTCGCTTTCATGGCGGACACCGCCCTCACGTTTCCCATCTTGGAGAGTTCGGAGAAGAGCTCCAGGGCCGGGTCGGCGTTGTCGTTCTCGAGGAGGTGGAGAATGGTCATGAGGCCGATGGAGGCTCTGGCCTCCGAGAGTTCCCTCTGGGTGGAGAGCATGAAACCGCCGAGCTTGTGAAATATCTTTCCCGCCATCTCGGGTTTCCCGGCTTCCAGGAACAATCGCGACAGGTTTTCCAAGGCTTCCGCCCATTTTTCCGAATCTTTTGGCATGATACCGTCTATGTCGTTTATGGTGTAAAAACACCGGGCTTTTTGAACGTCCCCGTCGCGCGCGTGGGC
>JAITKT010000364.1 GCA_031278225.1 Deltaproteobacteria bacterium | reverse complement strand
CGAAACCGCGACGGGGGATTCCAAGGGGGGAAGGCGAAATGAAAACGGACGATCGCTCGCGACGATGAAATTTCCGGATGAAACGAAAAGGATTGGAAAAAAAGAAAGGGCCCGCCCAAACGAAAACAAAACGCGGCGGTCATGTCGCTACGGGATCCCCGATTCGCTTTCCCCGAAAACCCCGGGAAAACCACCCCCCGAATTTCCCCGGGTCCGCTCCGATTGTCAAAACGTTTTTTCCAAATGATTTCACGCTTGAAATTCAATTGAATTCCCGGAATTCCCGAAATCGCCTTCGGACCCGAAATTTTTGACGGACAATTCGTCCCCGGGATTTGCGGCGTCCCGGATCCGACGCCGCGACATCCGGATGTGTCGGCTCAAATTTTCACGGGGTTCGGGGGTTCGCGAAATTTATTCCCTTTTACGGTTCGGGCGCTTCCCGAACGAAAACGAAACAATGTGTCGTCTCGCGGTGCCGTCCTCGCGGTCCCGTCCTCGCGAAACGCGCGAACCCCCCGTTCTTTCTTTTCCGCGGGCGGTCGGGGCGAAAATTCCCGCGGGTTGGCCGCGGAGGGTGTGGAGGGGTCTTCGGACCCGCGAATTTTTTGGCCCCGGAAAAACTCTAGAGCTCTATCCGAAGTCCCGAAAACCCCCGAGGCGCGCGGTCGCCGCTCGCGAGCACCCTCACCCGCGCCTCCCTTGCCCGGGAATTTCCGAGACCCGCGACTTTTTGAAAATATTTTTTCAAACCTTATCGAAACTCCTTGACTTGAAAAAAGAACGGTGCTAAATTTCACTCTTGAACGACTTGGGCGGGAGCCCTCGCCAAAGCGGTATATATGAGTTCTTCGCCGCCCTTCGGGGGGACTCGGGACCGCGCGCCGAAAATTCACCGCGGCGATTCTTTCGGAGCCGATTCCCGCGAAATCGATTCTCTCCTTGTCGTTCGTTCCTCCCGCGGCGCGTTCGCGTTTTCCCCATGAGCCGGTCCGTCGCCCCCAAAAACGACTGACAAGAACAAACGCGAATTTCGCCTTCTCTCCTCCCCCTTCCGGGGGTCGGGTTTCCCTTTCGAGCCGCACGCGCTTCCCGCCTTTTTCCGCCCGACTCCCGGGCTTTTCGTTTTTCGCCGTCCCACTCCAAACCCCCGCGTCGTCCCCCGGAAAACGGGGCCTTCCAATCCCCGACGGGCGCGCCGGCGTCTTAAATCCGCCCGGGACCTTTTTCCCGCGGACGCGACGGGTCTTTTCTTTTTCAAAAACGGAAAAGTCCCGCCGGGGATTTCCACGCTCTTTTTTCGGTCTTGAACGATTTTCCAAAAAAGCTCGGTTTAACTTCAGCCACGAACATTTCATCAAAATATTTTCCAGGAGCGTCTCAATGAACAACATCAAACTGTTTTACGCGTCGTTGAACAAGGAAGGAAAAAGCGCGAAGGCCGGGGAGATTCGCGCGAATCTCGAGGAAACCGGGGTGAAGGAGCAACACATAACGAATCCCCGCGTCCTCACCCCGGGGAAGGTCACCCTGGTTTCCGGCGACAAGGCCCCGGGGGAGGACCTGGATCCCCAGGTTTTTTCCTACTATCTGAGGGAAAACGACGAGAAGGTCCCGAGGATCCTCCTGGCCAAACATCATCCCGTCGGAATGGACCCCAAGAACCCCGGCGAGCCCGCCGCGAGGTTCGTGGTGTTCAAGCCGGTCTCCGAGACCTCCGACTGGATCGCCGCCAACGCCGACGGCCAGGCCAACGATTTCGGGTACGCCTGGCCGGGCATCACGAACCTGAGGGGAGTCGCCCAGCTCAACGCCTCCCACATCTTTCTCCTGGGCCTGGACGGGACCAAAATTTACCACGTCTCCACCTCGGCCCTCGATTCCGGGTCCGCGGACAGCCCCGAGGTCTTAATCGATCTCGCCGAAACCCTTCCCGAGGTCACGGGCTTCGTTCCCAAGGGCGTGAGGCTCATAGCCCTGGAAGACCACCTCTTCGTCCTCCACGCCTACGTCGCCGACCCCTATGACCCGGCCAAGGGCTACGCCGACGGCAAGATCACCCGGATCCCCGTGAATTTTTCCGGCGACGGTCCCCCCGAGGCGGGAACCCCCGAGGTCCTGGACGTCGGGAAAAACCCCTCCGGCCTCGCGGCGGTCCTCGACGGCAAGTTCGTGAAGCTCTTCGTGCCCTGCGTCGGGGGAAACCTCGCCCCGGGTTCCGCGAACGGCCCGGACTCCAAACTCCTCGTGGTCGACTTCAAAAAGAAGACGGTCGCGACCGCTTACGCGGGAGTGGCGGGGGAAGCGGGAAAAGACCTTGACGCCGCGACTGTCCGTCTCAACTTTTACGGCGTGGCCTTAAATCAGAGCGGCTCCGGTCTGTACCTCCTCAACCTCGCCCGGGACAAGAAGGGGACCGGCTTTTTCTGGAGGCTTTACAAAACGACCGCCTCGAACGTCCTCGCGGTCGCGGACAAGACCATCGACGACCTCGAAACCGACGCCAAGCTCCTGGACCACACCCCCGAAAACCCGGACAAGGCCGGGGACCCCGGGATCCTCTGGAACATAATCTACGAGAACGCTTCCCAGAGGCTCTGGTTCCTCCGGGGAGACGCCGTGCAGGTAACCGAGGGCGCGAGCTATCCGCCCGCCCCCGGTGACAAGCCCTCCAACGCCTCCGACAGGAGGTACCTCACGGCCGGCAAATTGTACGGCACCGACGCCGCGATCCTCGTCTCGGCCGACCTCGCCGGCGAGACCCTGTACGGCTCCTCGAGACGCCAGGCCCAAGCCTCCAACATCGTCTTCACCAAGGACGCCGCGCATCATCCCGTCCCGGCGGTGGGAGCGGAGGCGATCGCCACCGCCGACAACGCGTAGCGGCCTCCCCGTCCGCGGGTTTTTCGTTTCTTCGTTCGAACGATGCCCCCGGGAAACCGATTTCCCGGGGGCATCGTTCTTTTTCCCGCCCGACCGCTTTTTCCGACGAACCGCGAGGCGAAGGGGGTTTAGCGATTGCCCCCGCCGGCTCTTCTTAAACCCCGGAAATTTTTCGGGGAAAGAGAGTGAATCTTCCGAACCGGACGGTGACCGCGAAACGGTCGAAACTCCCCCTTCGTCGAGACGGTTCCCTCGCGCGGTTCGTCATTGGTTTGTTTCGTCGGGCGACGTTTCCCGGGCGCGCGTCGCCCTTTTTTTCGAGACCTTTTCTTTTCCTCGGAACGCGATCTTTTCGTTTCTTCCCGGTCCGGAAGATACCCGGGGGCCGATTTCCTTTTTCGTCCGGAAGCGACGCTTTCGGAACCGACGTCAAAAACCGGGGGGGATGGTAAGGTTCGCCCCCTTGGTCTTTCCCGCCCGCGCTTCCTTCCCTCCCGGGCAAAACGTCGACCGACGCGTCGGGAAAGTCGGAAGTCCTCGTCGGATTGGAAATCGCGGGCGCGAATTTACGATGTTCCCGATTCGAAACGGCCGCCGACGTCGCGGGAAGACGTTTCGCGAAGTCGAAAGAGTCCGCGCCGCGTTTGGTTCCCGATGTTCGGAGTCCGTCGGCGAAGGCTCTCGGATTCAAGACGTCTTATTTTTTCCGGATTTCGCGGGCGTTTGGTTTCGGGGGCCGCGTCGCGGCGAAAACGCCGGCACCAGGACCTGCCAAAAAACAAGCGGCGCCGGGCTTCGGCGAAAACCATCGCCGCGACATTTTCACGACGCGGTCATTTTCCCCCGATCCTCATCCAAGCTTCAAAACGCGTCGCGCCAAAGTCTTTCTCTTTCACAATCATCATTCGTGATTTTCATGAATCGGAAATGAATTTCAAAATCGGCGCGACCGTTGGCCTTCATGACGAAAAAGCCCTCTTGGACGAAAATACGTTTTGCCCGAAAAATCCAAACCCGGACGAGGAGACGAAAAACACCGGATTCGGAATTTTCCTAAACCCCCGAAAAACGAAAAGGACCCGCGGGTTTTCCGGACCCGAAGATTTAAAGGCTCTTCGCGCCCCGGGTCCCCGGGAACCCCCGCGCGCGACAAGAAGGGGACCGTCTTTTTCCGGAGACTTCCCGAAACAACCGCCTCGACCGTC
>JAITKT010000289.1 GCA_031278225.1 Deltaproteobacteria bacterium | reverse complement strand
GTTTCTAAGCGAAGGAAATCACGAAGTTTTCCGGGATTCGAAAGGATGGGTTGGAAGCCGTGAAAACCGTTCTCACTCATAAGGACACTCCGGTGATGGACGTCGCGCTGGACGCGACGACGGCCGGGGTGGAGGCCCTGGGCGCGATCCACGACGAAGAGCTCGTCCCCCTGGGAACGAGGCTCCGCAACGGGAGCGTCAACGGGCAGTCCTTCCAGGACTGGTGGAGGGGGAGATGCGTCCCCGGGACCAGAAACGACGTGAAAGAGGCCCTGGAACCCTTCGGGAGCAGTTTTCCGGCGAGATTGTTGCCCAGGAGCCTGAGTCTCTCCCTTTCGGACCATTATTGGCTGAGACCGGAGGACAAGCCCCTCGCCTGGAAGGACGTCAATTTCTTCGAAAACGATTTTTCCGAGGCCTTCGGAAATCTCCTCTTCGGGAAGAAGGTCGATCCGAAGGACCTGGATTTCAACACCCCCGACCTCACGACCTCGGGCTGGCAAAAAAAGAGGTGGTCCAACGGGAAGGGGAAGAGGGTTTTGGTCAAGGCGGGAAGCCCCCCTTACCATCAGGAACCGCACAACGAGGTCATGGCCTCGAGGCTCATGACCCGCCTGGGGATCGAAAACGCCGGTTACGTCCCGGCGGATTGCGGGGGCGAGCCCTTGACGCTTTGCGACTGCTTCGCGAGCGAAAAGGCGGAGTTCGTGCCGGCCCTCCACATATTCTGGTCGGGGAAGAGAAGGGCCGACGCCTCCGACATGGGGCATTTTTTGAGGCGCTGCCGGGACTTGAACATCCCCGAGGCCGGGAGGAGTCTCAAGGAGATGCTCGCCCTGGACTTCATGATCGCGAACGACGACAGGAACTACGAGAATTTCGGGGCCATGAGGGACGGGGACACCCTGCGGTTTTTGGGACTCGCCCCGGTCTACGACTGCGGGACCTCCCTTTGGCACGACTCCCCGGAACCGGACTCCCGCCGGGCCCCGGCCAAACCCTTCAAGAAGACCCAGGCCGAGCAGATCAGACTCGCGGACGATTTGTCGCGGCTGGACTTCGGGCTCGTCAAGGACGCGGACGAGGAATTCGACGAGCTTCTCGCGGACAATCCCCTGATTGACGAAGAAAGAAGGGGAAAGCTTTGCCGGGCGCTTAAGGAAAGAATCGCGATCCTCTCGGACATCGCGCGGGGAGGGCCGGGGAAGGCCCCGGGTCCGAGCGTCGTTTCCGCGGGCGTTCCGAAAGAGGGGCGTTAGCGGGGAAGTCCGTTCAGGTAATTCTCGAGGCCATTAGCGACGCCGTCGGTCAGGAGTTCCAGGTATTGGTCCTCGGCCAAACGCGCGGCCTCGTTTTTGTTGGAGAGAAAACCCATTTCCATCAGGACGGCGGGGACCTTGACGTTGGCGAGGACGACGAAGACGGCCTCTTTGACTCCCAGGTCCCTCACCTTGTATTTCGTTCTCAGGGAACTCAAGGCCCCCGCGTGGATCGCCTTGGCGAGAACCCTCGACTCGGAAACCCTGGTGTTTTTGGCGATGAGTTCCAAAATTCCCGCCATCTCGGACATGCTCTTGTCCGAGGAGGCGTTTTCCCTCGCCGCCACGGTTTGGGCCGAGGGATCCGAGGAGAAATTCAAGAGGTAGGTCTCGAGTCCTTCCACGGAGGCCAGGGTGTTGGCGTTGGCGTGGACGGAGATGAAGAGATCGCCCTGGTTGTCCCTGGCTATCTTGGGTCTTCCGTCGAGGGTCACGAATTTGTCCGAGTCCCGGGTCAAGACCACTTCCAGTTTCAGGCGCTTTTCGAGCTTTGACTTCAACATCAGGGCCGCCTTGAGGGCGAGGTCCTTTTCCCGGAGGCCGTGACCCGTCGCTCCCGCGTCCTTTCCCCCGTGACCCGGGTCTATCACGACTTTCCTTATCTTCAAGCCCAGTTGCCTCGCCAGGGACTCCGCGGGTCCCCGGGCGGCCGCGGTCGTCGCGGGAGCCTCCCGGATCGCCCGCCCGGTTTCGGGAGGGGGCCCGGGGGTCATTCCCGGGTCCGGCGGGGCCTCGGGGCCCGGGGGTTCCGGAAGGGAACGGTGGTCTTCGGCCACGAACACCACCATCCTCGGGGGATTGTCCAGAAAGGTCGGGGAGTAGGGATGCGCCTCCGGGAAATCCATCACCAGTCTCGCGGTCTTGGCTTCGAACTGATTGACCTTGACCAGTTTCACGAGAGGGGTGGTTTTCTTTAAAGTCGCGGCGATTCCGGGGGCCAGCCTCGCGTCCCTCATGTCCACGTAAACCCTGTGGAAGCCCCCCGCCCTCCCGGGGGGGATGAGGTTGTAGACGTAGGCCGTGACCTTGTCCGTCCAGGCGATGACCGCGGAATGGTCCCCGAAGTCCTCGAGGGTGACGGCGTAGACCTGCGCCAAACCGTCGCTTCTCGGTTTCGGCGCCTTGACCGGGGGCGTCCGGGGAAGGGAGGCCGTCTTCGTTTCGGGGGCTTTGGCCTCGGGCTTCGTCGCGGGGGAAGTTTGGGCGGGCGCGCCGGAAGAGGTCGGGGTCGTTCCGAGGGCGAGCGTCCTGGGAACGGGAGTCGGGATGGGCGGGGGAGTCGCGCCGGCCCGCAGCGCGGACATCAAAACCCTCGCCTCCTCCGTTTCGGCCGCGTCGGGGTGGTTCAACTCGACCTTCATGAGCTCCCTGTAGGCGTCGTCGGGTTTGTTCCGGGCGTTCAAAGCCCTTCCGAGAAGGATCAGGGCCTTGGGGGCCTGGGGGCAGCGGCCGCAATTTTTGGTTATGTGGCGGGTCAAAGTCTCGGCCTTCGCGGCGTCCTTCGGGTCCTTGAATTTTTGGAAGGCCTGAAGGGAGAGTTCCGCGGCCTCGAGTTTCGCCGTCGCCCTCCAGGTGTCTTTGACCTGAGCGTTCGCGGCCTCCTCGAATCGAACAATCAGACTTCTCCAGTCGGAAAGTTTTTTGGGCGCGGCGTCCGCGAAAAACGCGTCCCTCGCGATTCTCGCCCTTTTGAGCTCCCCGTCCGCGCGAAGGGCGGTCGGGAAAAAGCCGGAAAAGACGAGGGGGAGGATTTGGAAAAGAAGAACCAAGACGGTCGCGGGAAGGACCCCGGGCCCGGTTTCGCGAAAACGCCCCCCGGTGTTTCCGGGCGCGGCCCCGAAAGATGTCCGTCTCAAGACGAAACCTTTCGGGCCCTGTCTTTGAGGCCGCAGAGGATGTTCAAGGCGTCGAGGGGGGTGAGGGTTTCGGTGTCGAGGTTTTTCAGAACCCGCACGATGTCGTTTTTGGCGGCCGCGGCGTTCGCGGGAAGCCCGGCCCCGCCCGCCCCGGTTTCCTCGAGTTCCCCGAGTTCCCCGGGGTCCGCGTCCGGGGCGTCGTCCTCGGGAAAGAGGGGGGTCGGGCGGATTTGGGGGCGGATGGTGTTTTTCTGGTGGACGAGAAGGTCCCGCAGGATGTCCGCGGCCCTTTTCACGACCGTTTTCGGAAGACCCGCCAAGGCGGCCACGGCTATGCCGTGACTGCGGCTGGTTCCCCCGGGGACCAGTTTTCTCAGAAACACCACCTTCCCCTCCCACTTCTTGACCGCCACGTTGTAATTCACGGCCAAAGGCTTGGTCTTGGCCAGGTCCACGAGCTCGTGGTAGTGGGTGGCGAAGAGGGTGGGGACTCCCTTTCCCGCGCGGTCGTGGAGGCATTCGGCCACGGCCCAGGCTATGGCGAGCCCGTCCAGGGTGGAGGTGCCCCTCCCGACCTCGTCCAGGATCACGAGACTTCCCGGGGTGGCTCTCGCGAGTATCCTCGCGGTCTCGCTCATTTCCACCATGAAGGTGGACCTCCCCCCGGCCAGATCGTCCGAGGCCCCGACCCTCGCGAAGACGGCGTCCCTTATGGAGAGTTTCGCCGAATCCGCGGGAACGAAGGACCCCATCTGGCACAGGACCACGATGAGAGCCGCCTGCCTCAGAATGGTGGATTTCCCCGCCATGTTGGGCCCCGTTATCACGAGGATTCTCTCCCTTTTGTTTATGAAGGTGTCGTTCGCCACGAAGGCCTGCCCCTTGGGGAGCGCCGCCTCCACCATGGGATGCCTCCCGCCCCTGATCTCCAAAACGTCGTCCGGGGAGATCTCGGGTTTGGTCCAGAAGCGCTTTTCCGCCGCGAGGGAGAGCGAGGTCAGGGCGTCCAGCTCGGAAAGGACGCCCGCGAGCTTTTTCAGGTCCTTGGACCTCTCGGAGACGGAGCGTTTGAGGTTTTGAAGGATTCTTTCCTCCAGCTCCGCCTTGGAGGCGGAGGCGCTTATGATCTTCTCCTCGAGTTCGTTCAGTTCCGGGGTCACGTAACGCTCCGCTGAGGCCAGGGTTTGTTTTCTCGTCCAGGACTCCGGGACCTTTTTCGCGTGGCTCTTGGTCACCTCCAGGAAGTACCCGAAGACCCTGTTGTATCCCACCTTCACCGGAAACCCCAGTCGTTTCCGCTCCAGGGCCTCGAGGCCGGCCATGCCCTTCTTCCCCGCGGCCTCGAGGGAGCGCAGTTCGGCGAGCTTCGGAGAAAGCTCGTCCCGCAAGGCGTCCCCTTCGGAGGCGCTTTGGGGTCTCGCGTCCGCGAGGCTTCTTTCGAGGGTTTCGAGAAGAGCCGCGTTGGGGGAAAGGGCCGAGGCCAGGAGAGCGAGTCTCGGGATCTTCGCGCCCGACGCGATTTCCTTCGCGTCGTTCGCGGCCCCCGCGGCTCCCGCCCCGCCATCCCCCGTCCCGTCCGTTCCGCGGAAGGGCTTGAGGGCTTCGACGATCTCGGGGACGAGGCTCAGGGTCTTTTTTATGGAATAGAGGTCCTTGAGTGACCCCCGGAAAAGGGAGAGCCTGGAGATGGCCCTTTCGAAATCCCTGGTTTCTTTCAAGCGGGCCCGGAGCCGATCCCGTTCGGGGCTTTTCGCGATGAGCTCTTCCACCGCGTCGTGACGATCTTCCATGGTCTTTCTGATTCTCGCGGGTCTCACGAGCCAGTCCCGGAGGAGCCTCGCCCCCGGGGGCGTGACGGTTTCGTTTATGAGCGAAAAGACCGTCCCCTCCTCGGAACCGTCCCGGAGGGACCTCACGAGCTCGAGAGTCCGGAGGCAGGACTCGTCCATGTGCAAGACCGGGCTCTCCCAGAGGAGTCTGGGAGGGGCGAGGTGGCTCAAGGCGGAGTCGGGGGCGAGCCGGAGGAGATATCCGACCAGGGCCCCGGAGGCCTCGAGGGCCCGGGGGCAGTCGTCGAGTTCCGGGGTGTTTCGGACGAAGGCTTCCCCGTAAACCCGGGCGAGGGATTCCCGGGCGTCTTTCAGGAGTTCTCCCTCCGCTTCGGAAACGAAGAGGTCGCGGCTTTCGGCGAATTCCCGCAGGGCCGCGGGGCCGTCCTTTTCCGTCTTGGCCGCGGAGGCGGCGCGCGCCGACGGCCGCGGGGGGATTTCCGCCGCGAGCCCGTCCGGGCCGCCCGGGGCCCCCGCGTCTTCCGTCGCTTCTTTGGGGAAATCGGCGAAGAGGGAGTCCGCGTCGTCCGTCGCGCGGGCCGCGGGTCGGGCGCGGAATGAGGGGGAGGCGAGGCGGGAAGGGAAGGGAAAGGGGAGGGGGTCCCCCGGTGTTTCGCGCTCCGCGCGGTCGTCCTCGCGGTCGTCCGCGTTTTGGTTCGGGGACGGGGCGGGGAGGAGGAGTTCCCCGGGTTCCATGGCGGCGAGGTCCGAGAGGATCCCCGAAAAATCGGTTCTCTTGGAGATTATGAAGTCCCCGGTCGAGACGTCGCAGGCCGCGAGGTACCAGAGGCCCCGGTCTTTTTCTTCCCCCGGCTTTTCGCCTTTTTTCCCTTTTTTCCGGCCGGGGGCGGTCGGGGGGACGGCCGGGGGGAAAGAATCGGGGTCGCTTTCCCGAGGTTTGGTTTCGCCCGCCGGGGGGAGGACCATGGCCAGCCAGCGGTTTTTGGGCAACTCGTCCTCGGGGAGGATGATGGTCCCGGGGGTCACCACCCTTTTCACCCGGCGTTTGGCCACCTTTTCCCCGGGGAGGGGAAGGGATTCCTGGTCGCAGACCGCGACCTTGTGGCCCATGGAGGCGAGCCGGTTTATGTACTGGTCCCCGGCGGCCACGGGCACCCCGCACATGGGGACCGGGACCTCGTCTATCTTTTGGCGGCTGGTCAGGGTCAGTTCCAGGAGGGGCGCGACCTTCAGGGCGTCCTCGAAAAAGAGCTCGTAGAAATCCCCCACCTGAAAGAAGAGGACCGAATCGGGATGAGACTCTTTGGTTTCCAAATACTGCCTCAGGGCCGGGGTGAGGTTGGTTTTGATTTCAGGTCCGCAATCTGTCAACGAAGAGCTCCAGGAGTTTCAGGTAAGTTTTTTCCAAGTGTTCCGGAATCACCCGGGTGTCCCCCAGAACCGTCATGAAGTTCGTGTCCCCCCCGAATCTGGGCGTGACGTGCACGTGGAGGTGGTCGACTATGCCGGCTCCCGCCGCGATCCCCTGGTTGATGCCTATGTTGAAGCCGTCGGGGCGGCAAAACTCGTTCAAAAGCTCCGTGGTCTTGGCCACGAGCTCCATCAGGGCCGCCCTTTCCCCGCTCGTCGCCTCCGAGAGCGTCGCCACGTGGCGCCTGGGGGCCGCGAGCAAGTGACAGTTGTTGTAGGGGAAGCGGTTCATGATGAGAAACACTTGGGGGTCCGAGTGGAGAACCAGTCTCTCTTTCAAGGGCCCCAGGTGATCCGGGGGAAGGCAGAAGACGCAGCCGGGGCCGGGATTTTTGTCCAGAATGTAATCCATGCGCCAAGGCGCCCAAAGAGTTTCCACGGCGTGACCTCCCGACGCGCGTGCCTCGGGCGACGGCGTCGTCCCGAATGAAGCGCGACGACAAATTATAGCAAAAACGGCGGCTTTAAAAAAAGAAAAAAGGTCCCCGTTTCCGGAAAACCGGGGTAACCCCGCGGGAACGCGAAGGCCCCGGGGGATTTTCGGGGAACGAAACGGAATCGGTCCCGGTCCCCGCGCCCGAAACGCCAAGGGGGGGCGATTCGAAATCGAAAAAAAACGGCCGGCCCGTCGAAAAAAAGAGAGGCCGGGGAAACCGGAAAGCGCGAAAGCGGAAACGGACGAAAGCGGAAACGGACGAAAGCGTGTGACGCGAATCACGGAAAACGTCCGTTTCGGAAAACGTGTTGAAGAGAAGAATTCGGGAATCGAAATCGGAACAATGAACGGAAGAGTCGCGAGCGTCAGCGCCGGTCATCGGGGAAGCGCTGGCGGGCGCCGGTTTTCCCGGGAAACGGGTTTCGGGACATTTCGGGAGACGGCGCCCGGAAACCGCGACGGCTCCCGCGCGCAGCGGTCGCCGAAAAAAGGAGACAAAAACGACGAATCCCGAAAAATTTCGCGGCGATTTCGAAAACGAATCGGAGCCCGGGAAAAAATATCGAAACCGCGTCGAAAAGGGTTTCGGAAGAGTGTCGAAAACGAGTGGCGAAGGCATCCGCGACGAGTGGCGAAGGCGTCCCCGGGGATTGAATCAAAGAATCGAAAACGAATCGCGAGGGAATCGTGAAGTGACCCGCCGGGAAAAGGCGGAGGGGCCGCCGCCGGGCCAGAAAAAGGGAAAAACAAAGGGGATCGGGAACCGCGGGCGAATCCCCGTTTGCCCATTGTTAATCTTTGAGGCAATAAAAAGGCAAATTAAACCACAATATATATGCAATCTTTGTGTGGCCCCGGCCCCGGGAGAAAAACATTTGGCAAACGATTCTAATTTTAACAATCTATTTTTAAAACCGCCATGGCGGCCCATCTTGTGGAAGAGACGCGACGCGACCAACGGAAACGGCGGCCCCGCCCGGGCGCGCGTTTTTTTTCGCGGGGGCGTCGAAACTCGGCGGATCGAGCCGCGGGAGAGGCTTTTTTTAGGTGACAAAAATAATTTTTCTTAGTAAAATGACTTTGGAACGTTCTTTTCGCCGAATCGGGCGGGAAAGGCGCCCAAAAGCGGTTTTAAAAGGGCTCGCCAAGGGATTGAACGGGGTCCGGAAAAGGAAAAGCGCCCGGGAAAACACTCGAGAAAAGGCTCTCGGAAAAGGCTTTCGGAAAAGGCTTCGGGGAAAAGGCCCCGCGGGGTCTCCGGATTGGTGACGAAACCTTTTTCCCGCCGGCGCCGGACAAGTTTTTCCGGTCGGTAATCCCCGCTTCCCCCGCCCCCGTCGGGGTTTTCGTCCGAAAAGGAATCGGGTTTCGGCTTTCGGACGCCTTCCCCCTTTGGTTTCGGCGAAGCCTTTGTCAAAAGCCTTTTCCCGTTCCCCGCGATAATCCCTTCGGACGCCGCGGGCGTCGTCGGAAACTCCCTCTCCCGCGCGAGCGGTTCGAGATCCCTTTGTTTTTTCCGCTCCGCGTTTTCGCTCCCTTTGTTCGTCCGGTTTCTTCGCTCCGTGTTTTGCCCGCCGTCGGAAATTTCCCTTCGACGCTTTGTTTTTTCGCCGGGGAAAGCCTTTGACGAAAAACGCCTTCGCCGAAATCCCCCGAAAAACAACAGGCGTCGAATGCCACACGGAACTTTGTATGAACGTATTGCTTGACACTTACGCGCTTCGCGTTCTTGAGTATTTGAAAAAGTTCCCCGATCCCCGTACCGGCAAAAACATCATGTATCCTTTCGCGCAATTGAGCATGACCGCCCTGGCCGCCTTCTATTCCCGGGCACCGTCGCTCAAAAGGTTTTTGGACAACGTGGAGAAATACCGCGGTGACAAGGGGGTGGGCATCCTCATGTCGTCGCTTTCCTTCGGGAAGCGGGGGGTGAAACCCAAGGAAAGGGTCCCCACGGACAACCACATAAGAAAGCAGCTGGACGGCCTCGACCCCGAGTACCTCTTCGAGCCCATTCTGGACATCCTCCGGGGGATTTTGAGCGAGGCGCCCGCCGACTTCTCGTGCCTGGGCAGGACCGTCGTGTTCCCCTACGCGACCAAGCACTACTCCTCGAGGAAGATGCGCTGCTCCCGCTGCGTGTCCCGGTCCGACGCCTCGATCCGGGGAAAGCGCTCCAAGGTGGAACACTTCCATTCCTACCTGGGGTTCTCCCTGGTCCGCGCGAAAGACGACAAGCTCGCCCCCCAGCTCCCCCCGGAGTACGTGACGCCCCGGGATTACCCCGGTTACGTCCCCGGGGAGATTTACGAGCCCCGGGACGAGAGCGACCGGGGACCCGCCCCGGAACTCCCGACGCTCCTGGCCCGCTGCCTCGACAAGCGGGGCTTCCGCTTCGAGACCGCGAACCCCCTCTTCGCCCTCGCGGGCGAGATGGGCACCCTGGAGGCGCTCTCGGCCCTGAAGCCGACCTTCCCTTACCTCCTCGTTCTGAACGGGGAAGAGAGGGAGCGCCTGAGAAGGGAGATCCCCCCGGAACGTTTGGAAGCCCCGGATCCCCGCCCCGGGGCGGAGGAACGTCCCGCCGGGGAACATCCGGGCGGGGAACGCTTCTTCGCGGGTTGGGAAAACGACCCGGCCGATTTGAGGGACCTCGCCCCGGACCTCCGGGAGGCCGGAATCGCCGACCTCAAACGTCCGGCTTATCTCTTGAAGGAGCTGATCCCGCCGGAAAACCGGGAGGAGGACATCGTCCTCACGGATCTGAGTCCGACGGTTCTGGAGCTCCGCGAACTCTTGCCCGTCGTCGAAAAGGTCAAGAAACTGAACGTGCCCGAGAAAATGCGCGGGGCCGGTTACGGACCCGTCAAGAGGTTCGGGCACGGGAACGAAAATTTGGCCGAGGTCTTCGCCGGTCTGAACATCCTGTCCCTGAATCTCTTCTGTCTCGGGGAATTGTGAGCCCCGGGGCCGCGGCGGGTCGGGGACCGCGGCCCCGGGACCTCGCGACGCCCGCTTGCCCGCCGCCGTCCGTCGCGCGCGGACGCCCTCGTTTTTCCCCGCCCCGGGCGCACAACCTCCCCTCGTCTTTTCGCGCCCGCGTCCCGCCCGCGCCCCGAGCCGGAAACCCCCTCCCCGTCCCCAATCCCAACGAACCCCGAAAAACCATCCCCCCCACCCCAAAAAAGAACGGCCCTCGGCCCGAATCCCCCCGAACCCCGGGACTCTTCGGGCGGGAGGCCGCGGATTTTTCGTTGACTTTCCAACGAAACGGCCTTTCGCTCCGTCCGGGGGGCGGAGATTTTTCGTTTGCCGGCGAAAACCGCGGTTCGGGAAGCC
>JAITKT010000122.1 GCA_031278225.1 Deltaproteobacteria bacterium | reverse complement strand
CGAGCTCGTCAAGAAATCGAAATCCGACCGCCGAAAGGTCGGGCCCCGCTGACTCCTCCCCGACGCGGCCCCGGAACGGACCCGCGTTCTTTTTCCCCGCGGTTCTCCAAGGGAAATCTTTTCACCCCGAAATTCGAAAACATCCGGCGCGTCATTCGCCGCGTTTTCGATTTTTCGGGGTTTTCGCTTTATTGGTCTCAACCGTTTTTTGACGTCGCCGGCGCCGCGGTCAACGGACCCCGGGGACCGAAACGACTCCCCCCGATCTCCCGGGAAACGGGAAAAAACCGGGGGCGCGCCCCGCGGGCCATCCCGAAACCGCCCTTTCGGACCCTCCGGTGCGGCCTTTTTTTTCGGTCGACCTTTCTTTTCCCCCGGGGGTCTTCTTCCTCTTCTTCTTTTTTCTTCAAAACACTTTGAAAATCGGGTAAAATAATCGCGTCTTTTCATGTCGGGCCCCCCGGGGAAGCTCGAGAGCGCTCGGGCGTCCCTTGACGGCCCGACCCCGGCGGAAGTCCCGTTCTTCGCCGTTTTCCCCTCGTTCGGGCGAGACCCGAATCGTCACATCGTCCACAGGCGGGCACCCTTGGGTTCCATAATCGTAAATGTCCCGTACGGGGGCATCTTCATGCCTCCGGCCGTCGCCAAACGCATGCCCCTGACCCCGGAAGAACTGGGATGGGAGAACTACCGCCTCGCGGACCCCCATTTGCTGCGGGTGGCGACCATGGCCGCGGACGAAGGGGTCATGGCCTTGAAATCCGGGAAGAAAAAAGTCCCCAAAAGGGAGCTCGTCTCCTATCCCTTCAGTCCCCTGGTCTCCGACCCCTTGGGAATTCTCGCGGGGGAACTGGGGGCGGACGCTCCCCCCGGCCCCGCCTTCATCCCGAAAAGCACCATGGGAAAACCCTTGGACCTCTGGAAACCCGGGGAAGAGGAGACGGTCCTCAACAAGAGCTCCCTCCCCTATCTCGGGAAACTCAAGGAAACCTGTCTGGAATTCCTCCAAAAGGACAATCTCGTCCTTCTCCTCACGCTCCGGTCCTTTTCGGCCAAACCCTGGAACTTCGAGTCCGAGCGCCGCTACCCCAGACCCGACGCGAACATAGGGACCTCCCTCGAAAACAAGACCCCCAAGGGTTTGGAGACCTTCGTCGGGAAGTTCCTCAAGGCCTTCGGCTTCTGGCCGGAACTCGACTGGCCCCACCGCGGGGCCTACCTTCCCCCGGAGCTCGCGGGCTCCCCGAGGCTTTTGGCCCTGGGCCTGTCCTTCAGAAGGGACCTCTACATGAACGAGACGACCGGAAAACCGGAGAAAAAGGCCGAGTCCCTCGCGAGGGTCCTCAGAACCGTCTTTTCCCTTCTGGAGCAACAGCTGGAAAACGTCGTTCGGATCCGACACCTGCGCGAACATCCCCCCAAACCCCCTTCCATGGTCATAAAAGCCTCCGAATGAGGGGCGTCGGGCGAGGGGCGTAGAGCAAGGGGCGTCGGGCAAAGGGCGTCGGGCAAAGGGCGTCGGGCACGGGGCGTCGGGCAAGGGGCGTCGCGCGGGTGGTTTTCCGGACCTCTTTTTTTCCCCCTTCGGGTTTTCCCTCCCTTTCCCGGGACTTTTCGTTTCCCGGATCGAGCGGTATCGAGCGGGATCGAGCGGAATCCCGCCCGATCCCCCGGGTTTCGTTTCCCGCGTTTCCCCGGGTCCCACGGTCGGGAAAGCCCCCGATAACCCCCGAAATCCGGGGTCAAACCGGCGCGCGGCGGGATTTCGTCCCCCCTCCGCCACCCCCTCACTCCAAACCGCCCCGAACCCGACGGCGATTGGCGCGGGCCTTATCCGCCGCGATCGTTTGTCGCCGTTCGCGAATCCGACGAGGCACCGACATGCCGGAACCCAAAAAACCAGTTTCCATGGAACTCGTTCTCGACCCCGCGGCCATAAAGGACATGGTCGCCCGTCTGGGAAGGGAAATAAACGACCACTACGCCGACCTCGTCAGGGAAGACGACAGACTTCTGGTGATGGGGATCTTGAACGGCGCCTTCATTTTCATGGCCGACCTCGTGAGGGTCCTCACGATCCCCCTGGAGGTGGATTTCATAAGACTTTCCAGCTACGAGGACAATACCGCCTCCTCCGAGCGGGTGGTCATGCTGAAGGCCCCGGAGAGGATCCTCAGGGGCAGGCACATCCTCATAGTGGAAGACATCGCCGACTGCGGCCTGACCCTCAACTGGTTCAAGGGATACCTGGAGAAGGAATTCCCGGAATCGGTCCGAATCGCGGTGGCCGTGGACAAAAAGGAAAGAAGGCGGGTCCCCTTGAAGCCCGATTTCACGGGTTTCGAAATCGAGGAGGGCTATCTCGTGGGATACGGCCTTGATTACGCCCAGGGGTACCGGAACCTGGAAGGCATCCACAGGCTCGTCTTCTGAATCCCGGGCCCCTCCCCTCCCCGTCCGTCCCGGCCCCGGTCATCGGGAGAGGGGGGCGAAAACGATCTTTTTTCGGGCGCGGAGGCCTTTTTTTCCCCGTTTTTGTTGAAACGCGCTTCCCATTATGTTATAAAAAAGATGAAATATTGTTTTTTTTGCGTTTTTGGGAAATCTCATCGCGATGTAAGCAATTTTCGGCATTTTCGGAGTGCTTTTCGGGTCCCCTTCCCCGAGGCCCCGGGCGGCCGTTCTCTTTCCCGCCCGCGGCGGGGGTAACAGGAAATCCGGGGTCCGTTCCCCGTGCCGGCTGTTTTCGGGACGCGTCCGGGCACCCCTTGGGGGGAGCCCGCGGCAACCCCGCGAATCCCAGCCACTTCCGGAAACAAAATGATCATCACCTGCGCTCAATGTCAAACCAGGTTCAGAGTGGACGACGGGCTCATCAAAGAGACGGGAACCAGGGTCCGCTGCTCCAATTGCCAAAACGTGTTCACCGTTTTCCACCCCGGATCCCGGGGCGAGGACGCGACCCTCTCCCGGGGTCCCATCCCGAGACCGCCCGCGCGGGAAAATCCCCCGCGAACGGCGGCGGGTGAGAACGCGGGCCGCGGGCGCGCCGCGGAAGGGTCCCGTCCCAAAACGGGAGGGGATTGCCCCGGGCGGGAAGAAACGGGAAAAGACGCGACCCTCGGGCTCTCGCGGCCGGCCGCGACCCGACCCGCCGCGCCCCCGGAAACCCAGGCGGCCTCC
>JAITKT010000083.1 GCA_031278225.1 Deltaproteobacteria bacterium | reverse complement strand
CGAGGCCTGGCTGGTGATAGTCACCTCCAGCCCCAAGGCGGCGAGAAAAGAGGTGGAAGCCGAACGGGACCGCTTCAGGAGGAGGGGGGTGGACCTCGAGATCTTCGACACCGACGCCTATCCCCTGCTCAAAAGCGACATGTGGACCTTGGCCTTGGGACCCTTTGACTCGAAAACCGAGGCCGACGCGAAGGCCGCGGAAATAGGCTCCAAGGTGAGGGGGGTCATGGTGCGCAGGGGATTATGAGCGAACCGGCACCCGCGAATCACGGCGCGAAATCCCGTTACGCGGTCCTTTCCGTCGTTTCCAACTCCTGTCTCATAGCTTTGAAACTGGTCGCGGGGTTGGCCACCGGATCCGTCGCCATACTGTCCGAGGCGGCGCATTCCTTCCTGGATCTCCTCGCCTCCTTTCTGACCCTCATCGCGGTGAGGTTTTCGGCGCATCCCCCGGACGCGGACCACCCCTTCGGGCACGGCAAGGTCGAAAACGTCTCCGCCCTCTTCGAGGCACTCCTGATAATCGCGGGAGGGCTTTACATAGTCAAGGAAGCCGTCGAGGGGCTGGTCGGGGGGAGGGAGCTTCCTTCCCTCTCTTTGGGCCTCGCGGTCATGCTCTTCTCTTCCATCGTTAACCATGTCGTCTCGAAGGTCCTCTTTTCCGTCGGGAAAAAGACCGGATCCCCGGCCCTCGTCGCGGACGCCTGGCATCTGAAAACCGACGTCATGACCTCCTTCGGGATCTTTTTGGCCCTCCTCGTCATAAGCCTCGGGAAACTCGTCGAACCCGGTCTCGACCTCGACTTCGTCGATTCGGTCGCGGCCCTGGTCGTGTCTTTCTTCATCATCAAAACGGGTTGGACGCTCGCGTCCGAGGCCGTCTCGAATCTCATCGACCATTCCCTGTCCCCGGCGGAGCTCAAGCTCATCGAAGAGCACATCGCCGGGTTCGCCCCCGCGGTCAAGGGTTACCGGAGGCTCAGAAGCCGCCGCTCCGGGCCCTTTCAAATAGTCGCCGTGGACCTTTTGGTCGACGCGTCCCTGAGCGTGGGTGAGGCCCACGGGCTCGGCGTCAAAGTCGCGGAGGCCGTCAGAGAGCACTACCCTCGAGCAGACGTCACCTTTCATCTGGAGCCGGTCCCCTCCGACGGCTCGCCGCCCCCGGCCGGCGTTTGAAAATCCCCCGGTTTGGTGTATATTTCGGGCCGGGGGTTTTTCGTCCTATGCCAGTCCTCGCTTTGGAGAGTTCCTGCGACGAGACCGCCTGCGCCCTCGTGGAGAACAATCTGGTTCTTTCCGAACTCGTGCGCTCCCAGGCGGATCTTCATCGAAAATACGGGGGAGTGGTCCCGGAAATCGCGAGCCGGGCCCATCTCGAGGCCGTGGACCTCATAACGGGGGCGGTTCTCGAAAAAGCCGGAAAAACATTGGCCGACGTCTCGGGAATCGCCGTGACCCTGGGTCCGGGACTCCTGGGGGCTCTCCTCGTGGCCGTGAGCTTCGCCAAAGGGCTTTCCATGGCGACGGGTCTGCCCCTGACGGGGGTCAATCACGTGAAGGCCCACGCTCTCGCTCCCTTTTTGAAGACCCCCGACCCCGACCCCGAAGCCCGGGCCCGCGATTCGGGGCGCGGGGAACCGAAGTTCCCGCTCGCGGCTCTCGTGGCCTCCGGGGGCCACACCAGCCTTTTTCTCATGGAAGACTTCCTGACCTTCAAGACCCTCGGGAGAACCCTGGACGACGCGGCCGGCGAGGCCTTCGACAAGTCCGCGAAACTCATGGGTTTCGGTTATCCGGGAGGGAAGGTCGTGGAGGACCTCGCCCGGGGCGGGGACCCGAACGCCTACAAGATAACCAGACCCATGCTCCGGGAAGGCCTCGATTTCTCCTTCAGCGGCCTCAAAACCAGGGTCATGACCCTCTACCGGGAGCATGACATGGAATCCGGCCCCTCCGATTCCCGGGAGATCCGGGACCTCGCCGCCTCCTTCCAGGCCGCGGCCGCGGAGGTCATGGTGACGAAGCTCCTCTCGGCCGCGAAATCGACCGGGGCCAAAGGGGCGGTCCTGGCCGGGGGAGTCGCCGCCAACGGCGAGCTGCGCAGGATGGCCCGGGAGGCCCTGGAACCCCAGGGCATCCCCCTTTTCGTCCCCAAACCTTCCTGGTGCGCCGACAACGCCGCCATGATAGGCTTTTTGGGCTCTTTGCAACTCGAAAAAGGCCAAAACCTCCTGGGCCGGGACTCGGAGCCCAAAACCCGCTGGAACGCGGAAGACCTCCCGTGAAAGACCCGAGAAGCGTCTTGAAGGCCATGGGACTCCGTCCCTCCAAGAGGTTGGGCCAGAATTTTTTGCTGGACCCGGCTCTCGCCTCCCGGGTCGCGGAAATCATAATCTCCGAGGGGAAGGGGAGAACGGTTCTGGAGGTGGGCCCGGGCCTCGGGGCCCTCACCAAACCCCTTTTGGACGCCGGCGCGAAGGTCATCGGGGTGGAGCTCGACAAGAGGCTCCACGAGCGCCTCGCGACCTTCAAAGAGGCCGGGGACTCGAGGCTCGTTCTCTTGAACCGGGACATTCTGGACCTCAAACCCGCGGACCTTCCCCCGGCCGAGTCCTTAATCGTCGCGGGAAACCTTCCCTACGGCATCTCCTCGCCCTTCCTGTTTTGGTTTTTGGAGCTCTTTTCCGGGAAAAGCCCCGGGGTCTTCCTGTTTCAGAAGGAATTCGCCTCCCGGGTCGCGGCCTCCCCGGGAACGAAAGACTACGGGCGCCTGACCATAGCCGTGAGCGACCGTTTCGAGACGGAGATCTCTCTCGAAACGGGTCCGGAATCCTTCGCGCCAAGGCCCTCCGTCTCGAGCGAACTCGTCATCCTGAGGCCCAAGTCCGCGCCCCCGAAAGCCGATTCGAAGCTTCTCGCCCGCGTGACGGGAATGGCCTTCCGGGCCAGAAGAAAGACGATTTTGAACAACCTCTCCGGCTTTTGCGGAAGGGAACGCGCGAGCGAGGTTTTGAAGAGTCTCGGGATAGACGAAAGGTCGAGACCGGAAGAAATCGCGCCCGCGCTGTACGTCGAGATGGCGCTCGCGTTTTCGGAGAAAAAAAACGGGGACCGGTAGCCGAACGCGGACGGAAACCCGGACCGAAAAAAAGACGAGGGGGGGGAAAAAACGCCCGCGCGAGCCTTGGCCCGCCCGAAGGCCCCGAAGACGTTTCGGATTCGTCCCGGCCCCGAATCCCCCGCTTGACCCCCGGCGAACGCCCGAGCGGGAAAAATCAAAAAAACGATTTTCGCGAAAACGGAAACGAAGTCGCGTTTCCGAAAAGAGGTTTTCGAATCATGGAAAAACTCGCGAACCCCCCCGCCGGTCCCGTGAAGGGAAGGGTGAAAGACGGAATCGCATCTTTCAAGGGGATACCTTACGCGAAACCCCCCTTGGGCGATTCGCGTTTCGCCCCCGCGGAAAAGGCGGAGCCTTGGACCGACGTCCTGGACGCCTCGGAATTCGGACCGATTTCTTCCCAGTACGCCGGCGACAACGACTTCATATCCCCCAGACCCGGGACCTGCGTCATTTCGGAGGATTCCCTGACCCTGAACGTTTGGGCTCCCGCCGACGCGGAACCCGGGGACGGGCTTCCCGCGTACGTCTACGTCCACGGGGGAGGCTTCTCCAAGGGGTCTTCCTCCCAGCCCAAGTACGGAAGGCTGGCCTTCGGGAAAAACAAAAGCCCTTTCTACGACGGCGGACCCTTCGCGAAGGCCGGGGTGATTCTCGTCACCTTCAACTACCGCCTCGGGATCCTCGGTTTTTTTTCGAGCCGGGAGACTCTCGCGCGTCACGGGACCACCGGGAACTGGGGCCTTTCGGACCAGATACGGGCCCTCGAGTGGGTGCGGGACAACATAGAGGCCTTCGGGGGGAATCCCGACGACGTGACCGTAGGGGGCGAGTCCGCGGGCGGCATGAGCGTCTCTTCCCTGGTCGTTTCTCCTTTGGCGAAGGGTCTTTTCAAGAAGGCCATCGTCGAAAGCGGGACGGTTTTGTCCCTTTCGCAGGTGCCCGTGTGCCGGGGTCATTTGGACAGGGCCGTCGCGCTCGGCGGGACGATCCTCTCCCTCTTCGATTTGAAGGACGACGCCGGGGGCCTGGAGGGTTTGAGACGCGTCGACGCCGAGGTTTTGGCCAAGATATCGGCCTTGGATTTCGATTTCACCAGGGTCTGTCCCTTCGCCCTCATGCCCGTCCGGGACGGACGGATCATTCCCGGGGACCCCATCGGGACCCTGGAGAAGGGCGAACAAAACGCGGTGAGCCTCCTGGTCGGGGCCAACCGGGACGAGGGGAGCCTCTTCGTTCCCAAAAAAGCGGCGCCGGAGGGGCTCGCGGGGGCGGAGGCGGCTTTCCTCGGACTCGAGGCCCTCGAAATCTTCCGAAAACTCCCTCTCTTCAAGGACAAGGGCCTTTCCCGGTTCGAAAAGACCAGGGCCGCGGTCGCGTATTCGGTCTTCACCGCCGGAACCAAGAGATTCGCGGACCTTCACGCGAGGCTCGCGCCGACTTACGTCTACCGCTTCGATTACGTTTCGACGCCCGCCAAATTCATGGGTCTGGGGGCCCATCACGGCGGGGAACTCCCCATGGTTTTTCACAATCTCCCGTCTTTCCCCTTTTCCCTGGGATTCGGTGCCGGAAAACTCGCGCGGGTGATGTTCGCGGCGTGGATTTCCTTCATAAAGACCGGCGACCCAAACCCGCCCGGGGCGGACCCGCGGTGGCCCCTTTATGACCCGAAGGCCCCGCGGGTCATGGTCTTCGATAAAATTTCCCGGGTGGCCCCGTACCCCGACGCGGAGGCCCTGGACAAGATGTCCGACGCCTTCTTCGGGAAGATCCGAACGAAATCCGACCCGGCCGATCCCGGCGGGTCGTGAGAGGAGCCTCCGGAACCCGACGCGCCGCGAGCCGGCCTCAATCCCG
>JAITKT010000454.1 GCA_031278225.1 Deltaproteobacteria bacterium | reverse complement strand
CGCGCCGGATCGCAACCTCGGTATTTTCGTCGCCTTACCGCGCGATTCATTAAGCGGAACGGAGACTGGCATGACAATCGCCACGGCTTTCGACGGCCGATAAAACCTTGCCTCCGCGTCATTTGCCGTATGGACATCATTCGATGACGGAGACGCGAGACCGCGGGAAAAGATGACTTCGTTCATCGAGTTCGGATCGCGCTTGATCGAATTCCGGACGCGCGCGCCACCGTTGTAATGGAAATCGCGTCGCGAAGCGAACGGCTTCATGGCGGGGATTCTTCTAGAGTCCCTCACCGGACGGAGTGAACCTTGGAAGCGGCGGCGCGGAAAGGGCAATCACCGTATGATGTTCGCCCGATGTCTTCGCGGAGGGAGCGCAAAGACGTGACCCGCGACGTTTGTCGTCAACGCCCACAAATGCTTCTCGCCGCGCCCGATGACGGAATACCGCCAAGTTTCTTGGCCGATCTTCAATTCATCGATTACGCTTCCGCGAAGCGCCGCGGTCGTCCGTCATGGTAATCACTTCCGTGTCACCAATAACCACCGCCACCTCATGTCAACTTACTTGTCAAGCGCGATGTTTCGCGTCTCCGTGCGGATACGACATTTGAATGAGCCGGAGGAAGTTTGTATTCGACGATTTCACCGGTATCTTCATTTGTCGTTCATGCCTGTTTCTTTACGGAAATTTTTCATCAAAAAGGCGAAGCTGCCTTCGGATGCGCCGAGCAGCAACTCGATGTTTCGGATTAAGGCATTCATTCTCGACTTCAGTTCTTCGGGCGTCCGGCTGAAGAAACCCCCGTCAAAGACCAAATGGCTTCCCGCCAGTATGAACTCGATGGTTTCAAGAGGGTGGGCGGTGTGATAAACACCTTCCTTCGCGCCTTGCGCGATTACGTCGGCCATAATCGGAGCCAGCATGTCAATGGTTCCCGAGATGCTTTTTTGATGCAGCGTCGCATTGGTCGGACGGTGCAATTCCTCCATGAACTCCCCTCGGGAGCTGTCGGATATGTTGGCGGTGGAAATAATCCGTTGCATTTTTTGATGCGCGGTGAGTGTCGGGTCGGCAGCGATTGCTCTCGCGTCGCTCTCCATCTGCCTGATTATGCGTTCAACCACGGCGTCCATCGCGTCTTCTTTGGATTTGAAGTAATGGTAAAACGCGCCTTTGCTGATTTCGACTTTGGCGAGAATATCGTTTATCGTCGTTTGTTCGTATCCGTTTTTCATAAAGAATTGTTCGGCGGCATCAAGTATTTCGTTCAGCCGCGCGGCGTGTTTCTTTGTGACGCGCATCCGAGCGCCTCCTTTTTTTTTATTATAAAGACCGACCGTCGGTTTATTATTCACGATAAGCACGGTATTGTCAACAAGAAAATACAAATTGAAATTACCACCTTTACAATACCGCTCTTTTCACCATTTCACGCGATAATGATGAAATTAAGCGATATGGCGGTGAAAAGCGAAATAAGGGGGAAATCGACTGGCTGTGACAGCGACGCCCGATTTGAGGGTTGACTGTTTTGGAGACGTCAAGTTAAGGCTTCTCGTCGGGAAAAGGAGTGCCGGTAAGCAAACATCAGGTTCATTTCATCATTTCACGCGATAATGGTGAAATTAAGTGATGTGATTGTGAAAAGTGAAACAATGACGAAATCGACGCGCCAAAACGGTAACGCCTGATTTGAAAGGTAATATGTCATATGTGCCAAAATAAGGTACTCAATAAGGAAAAGGATTGCGGCGAATCAAAAACATCGCCTGACAATCGGTTCATTTCACTATTTCACGTGATATTGGTGAAATTAAGTGATATAATTGTGAAAAGTGAAATAATCTCGAAATCGGCGAACCCCGATTTGAGGGGGAATATGCGGGAGTCACCACAGATAAGGATTCCGGCGAGAAAATGGCTTGCGGCGAATCAAAAACATCGCCGGACAATCGGTTCATTTCACTATTTCACGTGATATTGGTGAAATTAAGTGATATGATTGTGAAAAGTGAAACAATCTCGAAATCGGCGACCCCGATTTGGGGGGGAATATGCGGGAGTCACCAAAGATAAGGATTCCGGCGAGAAAATGGCTTGCCGCGAATCAAAAACATCGCCGGACAAACGGTTCATTTCACCATTTCACGTGACATTGATGAAATAAAGTGATATGATTGTGAAAAGTGAAACAATCGCGAAATCGGCGGGGAAAACGGCGACTCCGAGATTGAGGGGGAATATGCCGAACGCGTCGAGAAAAGGGAGACTCGCGAAACAATCATCGCGTTTCGTCATCTCGATTGTCATCATCGAAACGAAGCGACGTGATTTCGCGAAGCGAAACGGAGGTGAAATCAATGCGCGAAAACGGCCATGCCGAGTTCAAACGGGAATATACCGATGACATCAGGAAAGACGCGGTGGCGTTTGCCAATACCGGCGGAGGCGTGATTCGCGTCGGTCGGGACGACGCGGGAAACGTCCGTCCCGTGTCCGACATGGCCGGCACTCTCACGAGGATTACCGACGGCATACGCGACGGAGTGTTGCCCGACGTGACCGGGTTCGTCCGCTGCGAAATGAACGAAAGCGGCATCGTCGTCGAGGTGAGCGAGGGAACGGACAAACCCTATTTCTTGTCGGAAAAGGGTTTGAAGCCCTCGGGAGTGTACGTGCGTCGGGGAGCGTCCAGCGTCCCAGCCGGTTTTGAGCGAATTCGCGAGATGATTGAGCTGACGAACGGAGACGGGTTTGAAACCGCCCGTTCGCTCGCGCAGGATTTGTCTTTTAAGGAGGCTTCCGACGAGTTTGAGCGCCGCGGCGTCGAGTTCGGAGAGAACCAAATGCGCGCGCTCGGCATGATCGGCCAAGATGGCCTGTATACCAACTTGGGGCTTCTTTTGTCCGATCAATGCGCCCACGCGATCAAAATCGCCTTGTTCGACGGCACCAAGAAGGGTGAGTTTAAGACGCGCGAAGAAATCGGAGGTTCCCTCTTGGAGCAAACGCGCTCCGCTTTCGAGTGCCTCAGCTTCACGAACAAACTCCCCTCCGTCGTTTCCGGGCTTGAACGCATGGAGCGTTATGATTACCCGGAGAAAGCCGTGCGCGAGGCCCTGCTGAACGCGATTGTTCATCGCGATTACGGCTTTTCCGGAAGCGTCATCGTCAATGTCTACGACGACCGAATGGAGTTCGTGTCGCCGGGCGGCATCGCGTCCGGACTTCGGGTCGAGGACCTGCTTTTGGGCATTTCGCAGTCCCGCAACGAGCGGTTGGCGAAAACGTTTCTCCGTTTGGGACTGGTTGAGGCTTGCGGCGTCGGCTTGCGAAACATCATGGAATGTTACGAGGATCACAAGGTAAAGCCCATGATAACCGCGACCGGCGGAGCGTTTTCACTGACTTTGCCGAATATGAATCATGCCCGCCCGCTCCTCGACCCCGGTCCGCCAAACCCGCGCCACAAGGCCATGTTGGATTATTTGCGAACCAACGGCGTCGTCACCAACGAGGACGCGCGAGACATTTTGGGCGTCAAACAGACGAGGGCTTACGCGATAATACGCGAGATGGTCGGCGCGGGGCTCATCGTCAAGCGGGGTTCCGGCAGGAAGGACAAAGAGTACGTATTGGTCGAATGAGAGGAATTGGGTTTTCGAACGAGGCGTTCGTCGCGGCGGGCGCCTTTTTTTTTGTTCGAGAGCGAAAGAAGGCGACCCGGGGAGCCGAAAATCCCCGAGGTGACAATAAAACGGTGATTCAAGGGCTTCCGGGAAACGGACGTCGGAATCGCGGGCGCGGCGGGGGAAGACGGGGGGAAACCTTTGTCCTCCCCCGTTTTTTCGGGGCCTCTCATTTCGGCTCCCGCCCGAATCGGAAAGCGGTCCCTCGTTCCCCGTCATTTTATTAACTTTGCAAACCGGATCGAATGATGATATGCTTTCCGAAAGTTCTTTCAGCCTCAAAAGGCCCGATTCGGCCGCCGGAACCCCGGACGGCCCCCTTCGGACCGCGACCCCCGATCCCGATTCTTCGAATTCGTCGCGAATTTCGTCCGAACGTCCGAAAGCGTTCGAACATGTTCGCGATTATCCCCTTGTTTTTTCGCTTTGGCGACGGTTGACCGTTTTCACGAAGGAAACGCCCATGCCGAAGACCAATCCCGGCGCTCCCGAGGCGGTCGATTTGACCGGACTGCGGGGGCTTTTGGAATCCAGACCCCCCGAGGCGCGGGAGCTTCTTCCGCTTTTGAGGGATATTCAGACCCGTTACCGCCACCTCCCCGAGGAGGCCGTGAGGGGGCTTTCCGAATACCTCGGCCTTCCCCTCGCGAGGGTTTACGCGGTTTCCCGTTTTTACAAGTCCCTGTCCCGGGTTCCCAAGGGGGAAAGGCTCGTGAAGGTCTGTCTCGGGACCGCCTGTCACCTGAGGGGCGCCCCGGCTTTGCTCGAGGCCCTGGAAGGGAAGCTGGGGCTGGCTTTGGGGGAGACCGGGAAGGACGGCCGCTTCACCCTGGAGTCGGTCAACTGCGTGGGGGCCTGCGCCCTGGCCCCGGTCGTGATGCTGGACGATGAGGTTCACGGAAAATTGAACGATGAAAGCCTGGCGGACCTGCCCCTGTGAGGGGGCGGGTTTTTTCGTTTCCCGCCGTCACCGTTCCCGTTGTTTTTCCAAGGGGCTGCGCCACCCGCGGCCGTCCCGAAAAAAAGGAAAGTCCATGAGATTCGAAGGTCCCGCGGCCGTCGCGGCGCGCAGGGAGGAACTCGCGAGGAAAGACCCCGACGTCAGAACGCTTCGGGTTTGCGGGGGACCGGGCTGTCTGGCCTCCGGAAGCCGGGAGCTGCTCGCGGCTTTGAAAGAGGCGGCCGTCGCTTCGGGGCTCGACCCCGCGAAACGCCGGATTTCCTTCACGGGATGTTTGGGGCTCTGCGAGAGGGGGCCCCTTCTGGAGCTGGATCCGGAAGGCCACTTCCTTCGGGGGGTCGCGCCGTCCGACGCGGCGGAGGTCGTCGGGACGGCCCTCGGGGAGGGAAAGCTCGTCCCCCGTCTGAGCCCGAACCCCGAAAGCCCCGAAAAAGAGTCCCTGGAGTTCTACGGACCCCAGAAAAGGCTAATCATGAGGCGCTTCGGGAAGATTGACCCGGAGAGCTTCGACGACTATCTCGCGACCGGGGGCTACGAGGCCCTGGTCATTTCTCTTTTCGAGTCGGGTCCCGCCGAAACCCTCCGCAGGGTCGCGGAGTCCGGTTTGAGGGGAAGGGGAGGCGGGGGTTTTCCCGCGGGCCTCAAGTGGAAGGCCATGACCGGGGCCAAGGGCACTCCCCGTTACGTTCTCGCCAACGGCGACGAGGGCGACCCCGGGGCCTTCATGAACAGAAGCCTCATGGAGGGGGACCCCCTGGCCGTCGTGGAGGGCCTCACCATAGGGGCCTTCGCCCTGGGGGCGGAACGGGGAATCATTTACGTCCGAAACGAGTATCCCCTTTCGGTCGCGAGACTGGAAAAGGCCATCGCCGGGGCCCGGGCCCGGGGACTTTTGGGGGAAAACATTCTGGGAACGGATTTTTCCTTCGACCTTTCCGTAACGGAGGGGGGAGGGGCTTTCGTCTGCGGGGAGTCCACCGCGCTCATGGCCTCCATCGAGGGGAGGGAGGGAACCCCGAGGGTCAAGTACGTGCGTTCGACGGAGGCGGGCCTTTGGGACAAACCCACGGTCCTTCAGAACGTGGAAACCTGGGCCAACGTCCCCCTCATCGCGGCCAACGGTCCGGAATGGTTCAAGGGCATCGGCGCGAAAGGAAACCCCGGGACCAAGGTCTTCTCCCTCGCGGGCGAGACCCGGAACACCGGGCTCGTCGAGCTCCCCCTGGGCACCAAGGTCGGGGTTCTCGTGAACGTCGTCGGGGGAGGGGTCCGGAAGGGAAGGCGCTTCAAGGCCATTCAATCCGGAGGTCCCTCCGGGGGTTGTTTGCCCGAAAGCGCCCTGGAACTTCCCCTGGACTTCGACCATCTGACCGAGGCCGGGGCCATGATGGGGTCCGGGGGGATCATCGTCATGGACGACTTGAGCTGTCCCGTGGACGTTGCCCGCTATTTCACGGGTTTTCTCGCGGAGGAAAGTTGCGGCAAATGCGTCCCCTGCAGGGAAGCCCTTCCCGTCTTGCGGGAGGTCCTCTCGGATCTGACGAGGGGTTCGGGCCGAAAGGGGGACACGGATTTTCTGGAGAAACAAGCGGGGCTTTTGAAGGAAACGGCCCTCTGCGGCCTGGGACAGAGCGCCGCGAATCCCGTTCTTTCGACCATCCGGCATTTCAGGGAGGAATACCTGGAGCACGAGAGCGGTTACTGCCGTTCCGGACGCTGCCGGGGTCTCTACGTACCCGTCATCGACCCCGGGGCCTGCCGCGCCTGCGGATCCTGCCAAAAGGTTTGTCCCGCCGGGGCCGTCGGGGGGAAAAAGAAGGAAAAGAGAACGGTCGCGGCCGGGAAATGCGTCGGTTGCGGAGCTTGTTTGAAGGCTTGCGCCTTTTTCGCGATTCGGGCGGAAAGGAAAGAACATGTCGGGTGAACGGTCGGGCGAACGCTTTCGGGACGTTTTGAGGGGAACGATCGACGGAAAGACGGTCGTCGCGAGAAGAGGAGCGACCGTTCTCGAGACCGCGGAAAGCGTCGGAATCCGGATCCCCACCTTATGCCACCGCGAGGGGCTTCCCCCCGACGGGAACTGCAGGCTGTGCGTCGTCGAAACCAAGGGAAAACTCGTCATATCCTGCATGTTTCCCGTGAGGGAAGACGGTTTCGCGATTCTGACCCAAAGCCCGGGGGTCCGGGAAGCGAGGCGCTTCGTCCTCTCGCTCATGCTCAACAGGGCCCCGAAGGCCCCGGCCATTCTGAAACTCGCGGGGGAGTACGGAGCCGGGGCGGACCCGAGGTTTTCCCGGGATCCCGACAACTGCGTCCGTTGCGGACGCTGCGTCCGGGCCTGCCGCGCGAACCGGACCGAGGCCATAGCCCTCGTCGGGAGGGGTTTCGAAAGAAGCGTCTCGGGTCCTTTCGAAAAGCCTCCCCCGGACTGCGTCGGTTGCCTGTCCTGCGCGTTCGTCTGTCCCACCGGAAACATTCTTTATTCCGAGCGGGACGGGAAACGCCGGATTTGGGACAAGGAGTTCCGGCTCGTTCCCTGTCCGGAATGCGGGACCCCGGTCTTCACGGAAGAGCAAATTCGTTTCCTCGGGGAAAAGGCTTCGGGGCTTTGTCCCGAGTGCGGGAGGCGCCGGTTGGCGTCCGCCCTGAGGAACGCGGAGCCGCTTTCGGGGGGTTCGCGGGGCTTTTGAAAAAATCGCCCCGGGCGCGAAAACCCTTGGCGGGCTCGGGAGGCGGGAGCCGTCGGATTTCTTCTTTTTTCGTTTTTCTTTTTCCCCGATTTTATTTTCTCGTTTTCTTTTTTTTCGTTTCGCGTCGCCGCGAGGGCGGGCGGTCGCGGGGCGGTCCGGGGCGGCGAACGGATTTCGCCCGCGCGGGACGCCGCCGCGACGGAAAAAACAATCCCGGCAAGAGTTTGAGAGGCGCTTCGAAAAGCCGCCGCGACCTTCCGAAGGAGGGCATCACATGAGCGAATTTCACAAGACCGCCCCCGAATGTTCCGAATGGATCGGGGAAACCGGTCATCTGATCGAAAAAGCCAGGAGTTTGAACATACCGACCGCGTGGGACAGGTTGGAGAAACAGACGCCGCAGTGCAACGTCTGCGAGACCGGCCTGTCCTGCGCCAAATGCGTCATGGGGCCGTGCAGGATAATACCGGGACTCGACCGGGACAGGGGGGTCTGCGGGGCGGACGCGGATCTGACCGTCGCGAGAAACTTCGGGAGGTTCGTGGCGGGGGGATCCGCGGCCCATTCGGACCACGGGAGGGACCTCGTGGAGGTCCTGATGGAAATAGGCGAGAACAAGACCGATTCCTACGAGGTGAGGGACGAGGAAAAACTGAGGAGGATCGCGGCCGAGGTCGGGGTCGAATCGGAGGGGGACGCGAGGAAGGTGGCTTTGGCCCTGGCCAAGAGGCTCGGGGCCGATTATTCGAGCTTCGGACCGGGTCTGGCCTTTTTGGGAAGAGTTCCCAAAAAGCGCCTGGAACTCTGGGACAAACTCGGGATCAAGCCGAGGGGCATAGACAGGGAGCCGGTGGAGATGCTTCACCGCACCCACATGGGGGTGGACTGCGACCCGGTCTCTTTATGCCTCCACGCCGCGAGGGTGTCCCTGGCCGA
>JAITKT010000388.1 GCA_031278225.1 Deltaproteobacteria bacterium | reverse complement strand
GTCTCATCCTCGACGCCATCCTTGTCTTTGTTTCCCCGCCGGCGTCATCCCCGGACGCCGAGTCGATTCCCCCCTCGCGACCCCGAACCGCGAGGGCTTTCCGGGGGCCGCGTACGGAAAACGCTTTAATCGTCCGAGTCCCCGGAAGGGACGCGAAAGGGGAACGATGTCATCGCGACATGAAAACGGCATTGAAAAAGTGAAAATTCATGGTTTTGGGATAAAATCACAGCTAATATTTTAATAAAGCGTAAAGTTTCACAAAGCGCGCAAGTTTTTCCATGACGGGAAGCGTCGTCGTCCCGGCCCCGTCGCCGTTGACTTTGGGAAGCTCGAAAGAAAACCGTTGCAAGTGGCGTCCCCGATGCGGATAATGCGAACGGGAGAAAATTCCCCGAAAATCGCGAGCGCCGCTCGGGACGCCGCGTCGCGGAAGCGTTTCGTCCCGATCGGGCCCGGGGCGCGAAGGGGGCGGGTCCCGCGCCCTCCGTCGTCCGCCCGCGCGATGACGGAATCGCCCCCGCGGCGCGGTCCGGCGAGCGCGTGCCGGAGGAGCGGGCCGTTCGCGGAACCCGCGGGTTCGCGCTTGGACCGGGCTTTTTTTCGCGACGGGACCGGCCCGCGATTGACGACGGATTTGAAATTCGCGACCCGAACGAATAAAACATCATAAAAAAACACGATATTATCGAAAAACAAAACGGAGTGAGGTCACGTTTGAAAGGCGAGAAAAGAGTTTTATCGTTGTTTTCCGGCTGCGGAGGCATGGATCTCGGTTTCCGCGGGGATTTTCGGGTTTTCAAACCCATGGTGAACCTCAAAATCAACGGGGACTGGATCTCGTCCGAACCCACCCGCGACAAGTTCCTTTTGAAGCCGACCCGTTTCGAAACGTGTTTCGCGAACGACATCAACCCGGCCGCCAAAGAGACGTTTAACCGTTATTTCGTCGAGCGGGGTTTCGACGGAAACATGTATTTCACCGCGAGCGTGGTGGACATCATCAAAAGCCACGAAAAGGGCGATTTTTCCTTTCCGGGGGACATCTCGGTCGTGACGGGCGGGTTTCCCTGCCAGGATTTCAGTTACTCGGGCAAAAGACTGGGTTTCAATTCCCACAAAAATCACGACAGCAAGGGGAAAAACCCGAAAAGCACCGAAAGCAGGGGATCTCTCTACCTTTGGATGAAAAAGGTGATAGAGATCGTGAAACCCAAGATGTTCGTCGCGGAAAACGTGAAGGGTCTCATGACCTTGCGAAACGCCGCGGACATCATAAGGAAAGATTTCGGCTCCGCGAACGGGGACTCATACGTCGTGGTCACCCCGAAATTGCTTCGCGCGGCCGAACACGGCGTGCCGCAATCCAGGGAAAGAATCATTTTCATGGGATTTTTGAAATCCGCCCTGACCGCGAGAGCCTTGAAAGCTTTCACCGCGAACTCCGTTCCGGATGACTTCGACCCTTATCCGCCCCCCACGCATTACCAACCGGACAAATCGCCGCTCCGGGATTCCATGCTCAAGCGGGGGGATTTGCCGGATTTCGTGCCCTGCGACGCGGTTTTGAAGGATTTGCCCGAACCCGACGAAGCGACGGAACCGGAGCAGAGAAATTATTCGAAAGCCAGATTTTTGGACAACGCGAGCCAAGGACAAATCGAAATCAAACTGGACCGGATCGCCCCCGCGATAAGGGCCGAACACCACGGAAACATCGAATATCGCCGTTTGTCCGCTTCGAACGGCGGAATCATCGAGGCGGAGTTGAAACGGAAATTGATCCAAAGACGTTTGACCGTTAGGGAATGCGCGAGGATCCAAAGTTTCCCCGACGAATTCAAATTCATATTTCCCGGAGGCAAGGTCAGAGTGTCGACCTCGGAGTCTTACAAATTGATAGGAAACGCCGTTCCGCCTTTTTTGGCGTATCACATGGCGAAAAGACTGGAACACAATTGGGACCTTTATTTTAAGAAGTGACGAAAATGATAATAGCGGACAACGCCGAAATGGCCATCCCCGAATTCGTCGAGTTTCTTTCCGACACCACCGGCCTCTTGAACGAATCGGCCGAAATCGACGCCGTTTCGGAATATTCCGGCGCGAGACTGGAAGAGCGCGTTTTCGAAAAAATGGAACGATTGACGTCGGGCCCCAAATTTCAAGAGCTTCGGGGGCGCCTGTTCGTGACGTCCGGGTTGATTTTCACCTGTTCGGGCGCCGACAAAATTTACGGGGTCGAAGTGAAGTCTTCCAAGAACGACTCGTGGATGACGACCGACGACATCGATTTCGAAGGGAACGGCGTTCGGGACGTAAAAAACGTTTTTCTTCTCTTCGGAAAGCTCTCGAACCCTCCGGAATTCAGGTTTCGTCCCTACGGGGAATGCGTCGGGGACGTGAGGGTGACGCACACTCCCCGCTACGCGATCGACATGAATTTGAAAACGGGGGACACCTTTTTCGACAAAGCCGGGGTGACGTTTGACGAATTCAGGTCAAGCGGCGACAAAATGAAGACCATAAAAGAATATTATTCCGGAAACAATCCCAAACAACATCAATGGCCGTTCGAGCGGGACAAAGGCGTTCCCGTCAATCTCGTTTTTTTCAACGACCTTTCCAAAAGCGAAAGGGCTCCTCTTCTGGTTCAAGGCCTCGTCCGTTTTCCCGAATTATTGGCAAGCCCCAGGGGACGCGCCGACGGGGGGATGAAAAAATACGAACGTTTCACCCTGTGGCTCCTCAGGGAACGCGGCATAATCTGCCACAACATACGGGACGCTTTTTCCGCCGGAGGCAAGTTGGGACCGAATTATCCGAGGTTCGAGGACGCGCCGGCGGTTTTCAAGATATTTTTCGACGAAAAAGATCGTTTTAAAAAAGCAATCGCGGACCGGACCCGCCGCGCGGGGGACGTTCCCGTCGAAAACGGCGGCTCCCCGGTCGGGGTTTTCCGACGGCCCTTCTTCTTCGAATGGTTTAAGGAAGCCGTCAAACACGCGAAACCCTTTTACTTTCGCGCGGAGGAATTGTTGAGAAGCGTTTTTTTCGACCCCGAATGACGCGAACTGATAAACGTTAGCGACGCGCGCGGGTTTGTCGGGGCCCCCGAAAATCAAGGAAATGAACGCTTAGCACGAATCGTGCCAATGTGCTTAATTCCGCGGCCGGCGCGCTCGAACCCAAACATGGTGTTATTTGGGGTCCCGTTGTGCTACCATTGAACCGCCGGGGTTTTTCCGGTTTCCGCGGATCCCCTCGTTTTTTTTCGATTGTTCGAACCGTTTTCGGGACTTTCGCGGATCCCAAATCAGCGCTTCCCGCGCCTTCTTCTCTTTCCGCCGGGACGTGCCTCGCGCGGGGGTTGAGATTCGCCGCGCGGGGAGGCCTTGACCGAACCGGGGAAGCCTTTCGCTTTTTTCGTTTTTTTCGTTTTCGATTCCCGGGCGGCCTTTTTTTATCTTCGTGGTTTTTTTCTTTTCCTTTCTTTTCCCGTCTTTTCTTTCGTCACACCCCGTTCCCCGGGGGGATTTCGAGTCGGTCGTTTTCAAAGAGGGTCGCGCATGACGGAGCAACTGGGTTACATAGAAATAGCCACGGAACTTCCCCTCCTGGCGGTGAGGGACGTCGTGGTTTTCAATGACATGCTCCTGCCCCTCTTCGTGGCGAGGGAGCAGTCCCTGATCGCCGTGGAAGCCGCCTTGAACGGAAACAAACAGATCATGATCTGCGCCCAGAAGGACCCGTCGACCGCGAAACCCGGGGCGGACGACATCCACGGAACGGGGACCATCGCCTACATAATGAGGCAGGCCAAGTACAACGATTCCAAGATAAAGATCCTGGTTCAGGGTTTGGCCAAGGCGCGGATCCTCCGCTTCAAGACCGACGAGTCCTACTACAGGGTGCAGACCGAACTGGTCATGGACGAGCCGGAGCCCAAGAGTTCCCACGAGCTGGAGGCCCTGGTGAGGGCCGTGAGGGAACAGAGCCAGAAGATCCTGGCCCTGAGGGAGGTCCTTTCCGAGGAGATAGTGACCCTCCTGGAGAGCGTGGAAAAACCGGGAAAACTCGCGGACCTCGTCATAAGCAACCTCAAGGTCAAGGTGGGGGACGCCCAAAAGGTCCTGGAGGAAACGGATCCCAAGAAGAGACTCATGCTCGTGAATCAGATCCTGAACATCGAGCTCAAAGTTTCGACCATGCAGGCCAAATTCGAGTCCGAGGCCAGAAACGAGATGGACCGTTCCCAGAAGGAGTATTACCTCCGGGAACAGCTCCGGGCCATAAAGAGGGAGCTGGGGGACGATTCCGGAAGGGAACAGGAGGCCAACGACTACAAATTGAAAATGAAGAAGGCCCACCTGCCCAAGGAAGTCCAGGTCGAGGCCAACAAACAGCTCTCGAGGCTGGAGTGGATGCAGGCGGATTCGGCTGAGTCGGCGGTCATAAGGACTTACCTGGACTGGCTGGTGGAGCTCCCCTGGGCGATCTCCACCAAGGACCACCTTGACCTCGCGGAGGCCAAGAAGATCCTCGACCGCGACCACTACGACCTCGCCAAGGTCAAAGACAGAATCCTGGAGCTCCTGGCGGTCAAGAAATTGAACAATCGCCAGAAAGGCCCCATCATATGTTTCCTGGGGCCTCCCGGGGTGGGGAAAACCAGCCTCGGAAAATCCATAGCCAAGGCCATGGGAAGGAAGTTCGCCAGGTTCTCTTTGGGCGGCATGAAGGACGAGGCCGAGATAAGGGGCCACAGGAGAACCTACATCGGGGCCCTCCCGGGGAGGATCATCCAGTCCATAAAGGCCGTGGGTTCCAACAACCCGGTCCTCATGCTGGACGAGGTGGACAAGATAGGGGCCGACTTCAGGGGCGACCCCGCGTCCGCGCTTTTGGAGGTCCTGGACCCGGAGCAGAACCACGGATTCTCGGACCACTACCTGAACGTGCCCTTCGACCTTTCCAAGGTCATGTTTATAACCACCGCGAATTCCACCTACACCATCCCCGCGGCCCTCGAGGACCGCATGGAGATAATAGAGCTCCCCGGCTATTCCCTGGAGGAGAAGGTCTCCATAGCCAAAGAGCATCTGCTCCCGAGGCTTTTGACCGACCACGGCCTCAAGAGCGAAAATTTGGTCGTCCGGGACTCCGCCATCAAGGCCGTCATAAGCTCCTACACCGACGAGAGCGGGGTGAGGTCCCTGGAGCGGCAGCTCGCGAGCGTGTGCCGCAAGGTGGCCCGCAAGTTGGCGGAAAGCCCCACGGGGGAAATGCCCCTCCAGAAGATAACCTCGTTGCATTTGGGAAAGCTCCTGGGGCCCCCCTCGGTCATTCCCGAACCCAAACTGAACGAAGGCCAGATAGGGGTCGCGACCGGTCTCGCCTGGTCAGACACCGGGGGTTCGGTCCTCTTCGTGGAGATCAGGGACGTCCCCGGGCAGGGCAATCTCTCCATGACCGGCCAACTCGGTGACGTCATGAAGGAGAGCGCCTGGATAGTCATCGACCTCGTGAGGTTCTACGCCCAGGACCTGGGTCTCAAGAAGGATTTCTTCGCCAACACCGACATCCACATCCACGTTCCGGCGGGGAGCGTCCCCAAGGAGGGCCCCTCGGCGGGTTTGGCCATTTTCGCGGCTCTCCTCTCTTCCCTTCTGAACATCCCCTGCCCCAAGGACATCGCCATGACGGGCGAGCTCACCCTGAGGGGACAGGTCATGGCCATAGGGGGCCTGAAGGAAAAAGCCCTGGCGGCTCTCCGCCACGGGATTCGCAAGGTCATAATCCCCAGGCAAAATCAAAAGGACCTCGCGGAAATCCCCCCGGACCTGAGGAAGCGCATAACTTTCACGCCCATCGACGGAATAGGGGATCTCATCCGCGTTCTCTTTCCCGAACTCCACTTCAGACCGGGGAAGCCGGACTCCCAGGCCAAACTCCAGAAACCCAAGAGCAAGCCCTACAGGGTCCCCAAACCCTCCGGCCGACAACCCGGGGCCCGCACTTAGGATGAGGGGGTCCGAAAAAGTCTGCGTCCTTTGCGGGAGGCGCTGTTTCGTCAACCGCTCCCTCGGCGAAAAGGGTCGCTGCGGGGTGGGAAAGGAAATCAAAATCACCCACGCCCTGCTTCACGGCGGGGAAGAACCCCCCATCTCGGGAACCCCGCCGGGCGGTTCGGGGACCATCTTTTTCACCCGGTGCAATCTTTCCTGCGTCTTCTGCCAGAATCACAAGATCTCCCAGGAAGCGGGCGCGGGCGAGGCGATAGGCCGCGACAGGCTCGTGGAGATCATGTTCGGGCTCGAGGACATGGGGGCTTACAACATTAACCTCGTCTCCCCCACCCCTTACGCGCCGGAACTGGCCCGGGCCATCTCGTCCGCCAAGGGAAAGGGACTCCGGGTTCCCGTGGTCTACAACACCGGGGGCTACGACTCTTTGGAGACCCTGGCCATAATGGACGGCCTCGTGGACATCTATCTCCCCGACGCCAAAATCGCGCCCCCGAAGGACGCCCCGGAGGGGGATCCGGACGGGAGGTCCATGAGACTTCTGGACGTGGGCGATTACCCTTGGGTGAACAGGGCTGCCCTGCTCGAGATGTTCAGGCAGGTGGGGCACCTCACCGTCGACGGCGAGGGCTTGGCCGTGAGGGGCATGCTGATAAGGCACCTCGTCCTTCCCGACAACCTCGCCCGCACGAGGGAACTTCTCCCCTGGCTCCGGGACAATTTCGGGGAAGACCTGGTCTTCACGCTCATGTCCCAGTACTACCCGACCAACCGGGTGAGGGTCGGCCACAACCCGGAGTTCAGGGATTTTCCCGGTCTCGGAAGACCCTTGAGCGTCAAGGAATACGACGTTTACGTCGACGACTGCCTGAGGCTCAATCTCAGGAACACCATCATTCAGGATCCCGAATCCTCCAACCATTACAGGCCGGATTTTTCCAAACGGGACGCCTTCGACTGACCCCCGGCGACATCGGGAGCGTTCGAGGCCGTTTTTTCGCTCGCGCGAATTTTCGTCGCGGGCGTTTTTTTTCCGGGGGCCGTTTTCAAGACCCTTCCCCGTCGCGGCGGGCGCGCGACCGGTTCGGAGACCCGGGCCGTTTCGCGGGGATACCAAGGGGGACCCCCGGGGGACCCCGGGGGGC
>JAITKT010000362.1 GCA_031278225.1 Deltaproteobacteria bacterium | reverse complement strand
CCTCGACCAAAACGCATGCTCCCGTGCCGCCCGAGGAAGAGATTGGGGGACATGTGCAATTTTAGTGCGTTTGTCCTCATGATTTCAAAAAGGATCCGAACTGATTAACCAAACGGCTCGGACGAGTGCTTTTTCGGCGTCTTTGGGGGAAACGGCCCGCGGGCGCCCAATGTCAAGGTCGGGGAGTCAAGGTTTGCCGCTTGCCTCCATGGGACAATCGCGATTCGGCGGCTTTAAGCCCGAGGCGGCCGAGGGCGGACGCGAACTTCGGTCATCCCCTCGCCTCCCGAGCGCTTTGAGCCCCGAGAGGGTTCCCGCCGCGAAACGACGAGGGGCGCGCCCGCGGCGTCGACATTCGCTCAAGTCCCATGCGGTGAAAAACTCGGCCACTTGACGGCATCTCAAGTAAAAACGAGCGTTTTGTTTTGACAAAGAAAAAGCCGAAAGACCCCGGAATCGAGGCTTTCGGCTTTTGTCCGTTTATTGGGGAAATTCTTTTGGTAGCGGGGCTTGGATTTGAACCAAGGGCCTTCGGGTTATGAGCCCGACGAGCTACCAGACTGCTCCACCCCGCGACACAAGGACCATTATACATATTATCGAAGGCTTGTCAAATTTTCCGCGGGCATCCCGTTTTCGGCGGGCCGGTTTCCGGATTTCACGAACTCGCGGGGGAACAGGGAGGCTTCTTTTCCCGAGTTCCCGGAACGGCGGAGCCGCGCCGAAGCCCGGGCAAATCAAAAAAGCCTCCTCGACGGGGCTTGACGGGGGTTGACCTCGGAGCCGCGGAAGCTTGGGGAGATCCCTTGACCGGGACGCCGCGGCTCCTTTCGGAGGCCTCTCGGGACCTCGACTTCGGGACCCGGGAGGCTTCGCCGCTCAGGCAGGATCCGTTCGCGGGAAGGCCAATTTCAGGACGGTTTTCAGACGGTGGGCGTAGAGGTGTTCCTCAAGAACCCGGAGTCGGGCTTTTCTTCCCGTTTCGGTCGCGAGATCCGGGTTTCTGAGGCCGCGGTCGATTAGGTCGGGAAGTTCGGAGGGGTCTCGGGCGACGGCCAGCTCGTCTTCGGCGAAAAGGTCCCCCAAAAGGGGCCTTTCGTCCACTATTTGAAAGGCGCCGGAGGCGGCTATCTCGAAGGTCCTGGGGTTTACGAAAAAGGATTCCGGGGAAAAGCCCGGGCCGTCTCCCGAGTGGATGTTGAGATTCACGGAGGTGCCCGCGTAAATCAGGGCGGTTTCCGCCGTCGTTATCCTTCTTCCCCCGTCGAAGAGGAGCTTTTTCACGGCCGGGCCGGCTTTTTCCCAGCCCGACCCGTATATCGCGAAACCCCCCCGTCCGCCCGTCGTCCATTTTTCGGGATTTTCCGCCAACTCCCCGAATACGCGGAGTCTGTTGGGGTAACCCGCTCCCATGAAGGACACGGAGCGGCGATAGTCCGGGGGGACGGTCCTCGGTCCGAAGAAGTCCGCGTCCGCGGCGGGGGGTAGATAAAAGCCGTTCTTCTGACCCCGGTTCCGGAGGGTTTCCTCCATGAGGGGTCCCTGGATGTGGAAGAAGAGGTCCAGGGCCGGGATGAGGGATTCAATGTAACGGAACCTCAAGATGTCTTCCGGGAACCAGTAGGAGAAGATCGCGTCCGGGAAAGAATCCTTGAGTTCCGCGAGGGAGGGGAGATCCAGGGGGGCCTGGGCCAGCGCCAAAACGAGGTGGGGTTTGAAAGACGAAAGCGCCGCCTTCGTTTCGCCCAGGGCCTTCGAGAAGAGGTTTTTCGCGAGGGAAGCCGTCTCCGGGGCTTTGGGCTCCCCTTCCGGGGAAAGGTTTTCGGGTTTCCGGAGCTCGAAAGACTCCGAGACGAGCTTCGGGGAAAAGGCCAGAAGAGCCGTTTCCGTTTCGAGAAGGTCCCCCGCCCTTTTCAAAAAGGGTCCCATGGAAAGGGTCCCCCCGGAGAAGGGAGGGATTATGAGGATTTTCGGAACCTCGGGCCTTTTGACCGTCCTTTCCTTCATTTTCGAGACGAGGGCCAGACACAGCCCAGGGTCCCTTCCGCGGGAGGGGGGATGGATTACGAGGTTGGCGGGGAAGGGCGGTTTCTTACCCTCGCGGAGGTCCCAGGGCGTGAGGAATTCGAGCTTTCCCTCCGCCATGGGTCCCGAGAGGTCATTTATGGAAAAAAAGGCGCGGGCGACCTTGGCCCGGGGCTCGAAGGCCGTCAAACGGCCCTTGGACAAAAGAAGTTCCGCCAAGGCCGGGCTTCCCAAGCCGTAAAGGAGGGTGTTTCCCAAAAAGGGGTCGTGACCGCTTCTCTTCAGGAGGGCTTCGGCGTCTCTTTTGGGATTTTTCCCCGAGTCCTGGGCCTTTCCGTCGACGATGAGGATTACGGAAGAGTCTTCCGCGGTCGCGGTTTTCGGGTCGTCCGTCCCGGGGTCGCCCAGTTCCAGAAACCGGACGGCCGTCCCCCGCCCCGCGTCCAGAAGGGCTTTTTTGTTGAGCGACAGTGTTTCCCCGGGGCTTGGCACGGATGATCGCGGTCCTTCGAAGCCTGAAATGAGGCTCTTTCGCGGTCGAAGCGGCCGGAGGCGATTATGGTCGCTTCGGGCCGCTTCGGCGTTCGGTCTCCAGTTGATTTGGGTTTTCGGGGGCGGCCGGGCCGGGCGGGCTTCGCCGGGGGGCGCCGCCGGCGGGCGCGGGCGACCGTCGTTCGCGGTCAGAGGGCTTTCGAGTTTTCCGTCACGCGACCCAGGGGGGTGGCTCTGTTGTCGTCCAGGGTGTTTCCGTTTTGGATGATGTTGAAGAGCTTTTCCGAGTCGAGGCAGGTTTCTATTTTGTCGGCGAGGTTTTCGATGTCCTCTTCCCTCAGTTTCCAGTAGTCGAGGGGGTCCACGTTTTTGAGGCCCGCCCACTTGAGGAGGGCCGAGAGACCCTCGGTGCTTTCGAAGACCCCGTGGAGATAGGTGCCCGCCACGTTGTCGTCTTCCGAGACGGAACCGTCCTTTGCCCCGTCGCTCTTGACGAGGAGGGGACGCTCGAGGCCTTTGCCCGAGGTCACGCCGGCGTGGATCTCGTAGCCCCTGACCGGGGCCCCGTCGATGGTGAGGTGGCCCTCCATGTTCACGAGCTG
>JAITKT010000332.1 GCA_031278225.1 Deltaproteobacteria bacterium | reverse complement strand
AGAAAGACGCTCTTGGCCCTGTTGGCCTCCTCGGCCTGTCTCGCCTGGAGGATGTCGGTCTGGTCGTGGAAGAGGAGGAGGGTCCCCGACAGGGTGACGTCGGGGTCCATCAGGGGGGTGATGTTTATGGAATAGGTCCTCGGGCGATCGCTCTTCTGGAAGGGGACGATGGTCGAGTACTTGATGAGCTGTTTGTTGTGGACCGCCTGGAAGAAGATCTGCTCCAGACTCGTCAGGTCCGGCTCCTGGATGAAACGCCTGAAAATCTCCCTGAGGGTGCGGCCTATGACGAGACCGGAGTGGGCGAGGTCCGCCATGTGGAGGAAATAGTTGGTGCAGTAGAGAAGCCTGTTTTTCCCGTCGAAAACCAGAATGATGTTCTGGCTGTTTTGCATGATGAGATTGAAGAAAATCTCCTGGGTGCTTCTCTCGGCGGAAAGCACGGCGGAGAGGTTCATGTTTCCCGCGGTGGCCGCCTTGGTCCTCTGCATGAGCTCCTGGAGGAAGGTGTACTGGCGGATGATGGTCTTGGTCTCGCGCCTTTGCCTTCGGAGCTCAAGCTCAAGGTTTTGGTATTCCTCCGGGGTCGGGGCCTGCGGATTTATGGGTGTCGATGATTTTGACAAAACTCAATCCCGATGAAATTGCCGGGTGGCCCGAATTCCCGGGAAAGCCCGCCGGAGGGTCGAAAACCCCCGACGGCGGTCGGGCCCGAAGTGGCACATCCCTTCGCGGAGCGCCCTGGCGCGAGCTTTTGTCGAAAAAAGCTTTCCGGAAAGAGCTGTTTTCGCCCATTTTATCACAAAATCAACCCCAACGGTTAAACCTCCCCGGCGTTTTTTCGCCGTCGGCCGAATCCTGGGGGGGGTCCCCCCGTCGCTTCGGGGATTTCCGGGGGCCGTTTCCGGTCCCGCCGCGCCCGTCGGACCCGAATCCCCGGCCCCGGGCGGGCGCGGTTTTCCCCCGGGAACCGGCCGGAAACGGGGATTGTCGGGTTTTCGGCCGCCGTCGTTTCCCCCCGCGAAAGGGACCGGCTCTTCCGGGGGGCGCCCGGCCGTTTCCCGGGGAACGGGATCGGGGCGGGGACGACCGTCGAAACCGGTGCCGCCGATTGTTCGTTCGCGGGGTTAAAGAATTGTTTTCCCGTCTTTCCCCCGAAACCGCCCCCGAAAAAACGTCCCGGTCAGAAGCTCGTGGCGATCATCGTCATGTTGTGATATTCGTTGTGCCATTTTCCGTCTTCGTGGAGAACGGGACAGAATTCCGAGGCGGAGTAGGAGAAAACGTATTTGGAATCTTTGGCGACGTTGGCTTTCACCGCTTCGATTTCTTTCGTGTAATCGAGGCCGAGGGCGAAGTTTCTGGAGATGCAGGAGTAAACCAGGGAGCAGGCGGCGCGTTCGTCCCTTATCCAGGTCCCCAGGGCCTTTCCGTTTTCGATTACGGACGCGGGGGCGAGGAGGCCCAGGCCCATCGTCGTGCCCTCGGGGACCCTTCCGGGGAGGGTTATGGTGCCGTCCTTCAACTGGCTGTCGATGCCCCTTATGACGGGGGGGGAGCCGTCTTTGCGGTCCAGATAAAGGGGTATGGCGTGGATCCCGGAAATCGCGCCGTTCGCGCACAGGCCCGAGGACTCGAAAAACTCCAGGGGGGGCCTGTTGTCTATCTCTTGTATGACGTGTCCCCGGGACCTCGTGATGATGCCCTTTTTGTAGATCTCCCCGAAGTCTTCCGACTGGAAGATCTTGAACCTCGGAACGGTGTCCCCCTCGACCAGGAGAAGGGCCATTCTGTCAAGGTGGGTTTCCCCGTCGTGGATGACGGCGGGGTCCTTGAAGAAGTCCGTGTAGCCCGCGGCCATTCCCCCGAAGCAGGGTATCCTCTCCTCGTCGGCGTTCAGGATGTCGACGAGAAGTTCCCCGATGGGTTCCCCCGTTATGAGGGGCGGCGTGAAGAGGAGCCCGAAGGCGGCCCTCCCCTTCACCTCTCTCCTGAGGTCCCGGTAAAGCTTTTCCATGGGGACGGAAATGTTCGCCTCCAGCGGATCCGACACCCCCACGCGAAACTTCTCCTCGTCGCTCGTCAAAATCATGAGGGAGAACAAGATGTTTTCGTCGGGGGAGAGCGAGGTCGCGTGAAGGAAGGTGTTCATCCCGACCGCGGGAAAGGGGAGCGCTTCCGCGACCAGCTTCGCGAAGCCGGACTTTATGAAGAGGTCGTGGCAGTGAATTATGCCCACGGAGTTTTTTTTGAGGTTCTTTTCGACGTCCGACCGTTTCAGGAGTTGCTCCAGGGCAAGTTCCGGTTCGTCGAGCTCCGTCGTTTGGGTCAAAATAATGTTTAACATGACGAATCCAGTGAAATGGGGTGTTTTCGGGAAGGCCGGCGTTTTCGGCGCGGGCGCGCCGGCGTCGGGAGTTTCCGCGAACGCCCGCGATTTGTCGCGGGGGGGGCTTTGGTCAACGGATGAAAACGCGCGCGGAAAAAGAGAAGCGGAAACGCGCGCGCGACGGGGCGACGGGGCGACGGTGCGACGGATCCCGGGGGATCCCGGGGGATCCCCGGGGATCCGGGGGGGGAATCGAGTTCGACGCGTGCCGCGAAACGGGACCCGGGGTAAAACACCGGGGTCCCGGGAAGGGGGTGTTTCGAATCCCGACACCCCGCCCGAAGAGGGGGCGCGCGCGGGAAAAGGCAAGGAACGCGGTCGAAAAGGCGGGAAAGGGGATCCCCGGGGAAGAAGGGGAAAGTCCCCGAAAAAGGACCGGGCGAGAAGATGTTTCGAAAACGGTTTTCCGAAAGGCGCCGGAAAGTTCGGCGCGGTTTTTTCGTCAAAGCGGGGAAGGCCGGGGAGGCCCGGCGGTTCGGGGCGGGCGCGTTCGCGCGGCGGTCGCGCGCGGTCAGAGGGTTTCGAAGGCGCAGGCTATGAGATTCATGTTGTGGAACCGGTTTTTGAGCGTTCCGTCCTTTTGGAGGACGGGGCAGATCTCGCCCACGGAGTAGGAAAAAAGGTAATGGAATTTGTCCAGGAGATGTTTTTGGACGATTTCCATTTCGATGGAATAGTTGAAGCCCAGGGTGAAATTTCTGGAGACGCAGGAGTACGCGAGAAGCATCTTGGGAAGTTTCAAAAGGGCGCTCAGACAAAGCCGGTTTATGGTTTCCCGGACGTAATCGACGTTCAGGTTTCCGAATTCCATGACCGTGTTCACGGGGGCGATTCCCCCCATGATGAGGTACCCTTCCGGGGTGTGGGTGAAGACGGCCCGGGGAATGGGGTCCTCGCCTTCGCCGCGGTGCAAAAATATGGGGAGAATGTTCTCCGGTTTTATGGCCCCCTTCCGGAGCAGGCCCGTGATTTCCAAATACTCCATGGGGTTTTGCCCGTCAATGGCCTTGATGGTGGGCCCGTCGGAATCCGTTATCACGGCTTTTTTGAAGTTGGGGTCTTTTTCGACTATGGGATAGTGCACGAACCTGGGCCTGATGTTCCCTTCCAGAAGGACGATCGCGGCCGAATGCGAATGGGGCTCCCCGTCGAAAACGATCCTCGGGATGTAATTTCCGGACGTCACGTCCGCCGCCACGGCCCCGAAAAAGGGAAGGTTGTCCGACGCCTCGTCCAACATCCTCAGAAGTTCTTCCCCTATGTACGCGGCCGGAGACGGGGGCACGTACAAAAGTCCCATCGCGGGACGCCCGGCGAGCGTCTTCGCGGCTTCGCGGTAAGAATCGGTCACCGTTTCCCTTAAGTTTTCCGCGGTCAGGGGTTTGGTGAGGCTCACCCCGAACCGGAAATTCCGGGAAGTGAGGAGGGAGAGCGTCAAAAGGCGATTGTCGAGAAGCCCCAGGGAAGACGAGTGAAGGCTCGTGTCTATGCCCACCATGGGAAAGGGCAGGCTTTCCTTCAACCGGGCGACCACCCCCGAGTCCAAAAAACCGGCGTTGCAGTGAACGAAAGCCAGGGAGTTTTCCTTCGGGTCGACCGGGAGTTTCAGTTGTTCCGAGAGCTCCGAAAGGGCCCGGTCCGGATTGTCCATGGCTTGGGTCTGGGCCATCTGAATTATAAACATTTTATCCGTTGACCTCGTCGCGGGAGTGAACGCCGTCCGGAAACATCGGCGAAATCGCCAAGGCGCGATTCACGAGTCGTCGTTTTCCGTTTCCCAAAGGACATGTCGCGAAACACGGGCGACATGGAGGACGAATCGCGGGGAAACCCGACGGACTCCGCCTTTTTTTTTGGAAAAAACACCGCGAGATGACCAAGACGCGACAAAAGACGGCGTTTTCCTTTGGCTTTCCCGGCCGTCACATGTTACGCCATTTTCAAGGATTTTCAAAGTAAAATCTTAACGAACGACTCGCTTGGCCCGCCGCTCGCGGGCCCGGCGCTTTCCCCGTCCGCCCCGACCCCGGGAAAACGGGAACGGGGCCCGGGGGAGGGGATTCGCGGGACCGGTCGGGGAGCGCGACCGAAACCCCGGCAACGGATGGTATGTGAAGTTTGTCGCGACGCCATATGTGGTGCGATTCTCTTTTCGGCCGTTGACATCGGTTTTTCGATTGTTTAGGCTTTGTGGTGATGATTCGCCGCGAAGAGTTTTGTCGGGCCTTGGCGCCGTTTCCCCCGAACCGGTCTTTTGTCGGGAACGATTCGGGATGATTCGGGACGATTCGCGGTTCGCCGCGGGCGATTTTCTTCTTTTCGGGACTTTCGTCCCTTTTTGTCCCTTTTGTTTCCTTTTGGTCCCTTTCGGTCCCTTTCCCGGGACGGCGGGGACCCGCTCCCGCCCGACGACGAAACGGACGACGGCGACGACGGCCGATTTTTTTCGGGGGTTTCGACCCCGCGATTCGCGCGAATCCGGAGGTCCGGTTTCGCCATGTCGGGTCAAAATTCATGCCATGGCATCGGTGGGTCCGAAAATGACAGACAAATACCTGAAAGACGCCGAGAAAGGCGACCCGAAGGCGCGGTACGAGCTCGCGACGCTTTACGCCAAAGGCGAGGGAGTGGCGCGGGACGGCGGGAAAGCGGCCGAGTGGCTGCGCGAGGCGGCCGAACTGGGTCACCCCGAATCGCAGACTTTTCTCGGGACGCTTCATCTCTTCGGCGACGGGGTCGAAAAGAACCACGCGAGAACGGTCGAGTTGTACGAAAAAGCCGCGGGCGCGGGTTATGTCCCCGCGCAGTACAACCTGGGGGTGTTTTACCGCGAATTGCGCGGCGAGGCCGATTACGAAAAGGCCGCCGCCTGGTTGCGGAAAGCGGCCGAACGGGGCAACGCCGAGGCGGCCCACGCGTTGGGTTGTCTCTTTTCCGCGGGCGAAGGGGTGCGGAGGGATTTCGCGGAAGCCTCCAAATGGTACGCGAAAGCCGCGAAAC
>JAITKT010000402.1 GCA_031278225.1 Deltaproteobacteria bacterium | reverse complement strand
ACGACGGGGAAGCCCTGAAATGGTACCGGCTCGCGGCCGAACAGGGCTACGCCGGCTCGGAAAACAACCTCGGCAACATGTATTGCAACGGCGAGGGCGTGGAGATGGACAAGTCGGAGGCGGCCAGATGGTTCCGGTCGGCCGCCCTGAAGGGAAACGCCGACGCCCAGACCAACCTCGGGAACTGCTATTACCTCGGCCTGGGGGTGAGGGAAGACCCCGGGGAGGCCATCCGCTGGTACAAGAAAGCCGCGAACTCCGGTCACTCCGCGGCCCAGAACAACCTGGGCGCCATGTACGCCACGGGCGAGGGGGTGGAGGAAAACATGGAGGAGGCGGTGAAATGGTTTTCCCTCGCCGCGAATCAAGGGGACGAAAACGCCATTTTGAACCTCCGGAACCTCAAGGGGAGTATTTCCGCCCCCGAAGTCCCGGAGAAGAAGAGGGCGGGGATGCGTCTTTTGTCGTGCTTCGGTGACGGGTTTTTCGACCAGGACGGGGAGACGGATCCGCCTTTCGGCGGCGGGAGGAAAAAACCCCGGGACAGGGAGTCTTTCATGAAGGAGCTGAGGCTCGCCGCGGAAAACGGGGACGGCGACTCCCAAAACAAACTGGGCTGCGCCTACGAACGCGGGGAAGGACTCCCCCGGGACAAGGTCGAGGCCTTCAAGTGGTACGGTCTCGCGAGCGAGCAGGGACACCCGGCCGCCACGGCCGCGGTGGCGAGGATGTACCACGTCGGGGAGGGGGTGAGGAAGGACTCCTTCGAGGCCTTCAAGCGCTACGTGGTCCTGGCGGGAAAAGGGGACCAATGGTCCCAGTTCAAACTGGGACAGATGTACCACGCGGGGGACGGCATCCCCAGGGACGCCGAGATAGCCGCCAAGTGGTACGCCCTCTCGGCCTTCCAGGGAAACCCCTGGGCCCAGTTGAAGCTCGGAAGACTTTATTCTCTGGGGGAAGGGGTTCAAAAGGACCGGGCGGAGGCGGAAAAATGGCTCAAAAAGGCCCGGGACCAGGGTTTCAACCCGGCCCGCGGCTTTCTCGAGAAACTCGGGGAGGCCGAAGAACTCGAGGAAGAGGAACCCTGAACGCCCCCCGCCCCCCCCGCCTTCCCCTTCGACGGGACTTCCCTTGCCCGGTTCGGGCCCGGTAAAGCGTCCCAAACCCGGACGGTCGGAAATAAGGAGATTCGAAAGGCTGCCCCAGCGCCTCCCCGCGATTTCGGCGGGGAGGTTTTTTTGTCGAAAGACGGACAATCCTCGGGAAAACGGGGACTTTCGAGGGGGCGTTCGCGGGACGTTCGGGGGTCGGGGTCAAGCGCGCGGGGGTCGCGGGGAAGCGGGCCCGCTCCCGGCCCCGGGCGGCCGAAACGGGGAAAAGGGGTCTTTCCGTCGGGTTTCGGAAAGAGAGGGGCCCCGGGGCGAAAGCGGACCCGAGAGCCGAAAGGGAAGGGCGGCTGCGGGGGTGACGGGAAGGGCGGGAATCCCGGGCGCGGAAGTCCCGCGACCGGTACTTTCCGACGGTGTCCCCGGGAAGAAAAATCAAGCGGGCCGCGGTCGGGAGGATTGGTTTCGCGCGGGAACGGTTCGAATTGACAGAAAGCGGGAATTGGCGTAAAAAATTAAAAGAATCATTGGTTTCAGGGTTTTGTTTTCCGGTGTCCCCCGTCGTCCGAGAAGGCCCCGAAAGCGGGACCGCCATGAGCGGTGTGAATGTGATTCCACTTTGCAGATTTAACGAAATCAGCGGGATTCTGAAGGCCTCGGCTCACCCCGTGAGACTTTGCATACTCGGGAAGCTGCTCGCCGGAGGGGAATGCAACGTCGCGGCTCTTCAGCATTGCACGAGGAAGCCCCAGGCCACGGTGTCCCAGCATCTGAGGAAATTGAAGGCCATGGGCATCATAACTTCCGAAAGACGGGGAACCGAGGTTTTCTACAGTCTCACGGGGCGGGAGAATCAAGAGTTCGTGGGGTTTTTGATGGATTTCAACCAAAAGGTTTTCATGAAGAAGAGAAGGATTAAAGGCGACGAGGACAGCGGGAGAATAGTCGTCGGCTGACGTCGCCGGGGTGCTCGCGGACGCGGGCGCCAAAGGTTTTCAAGGAGAAAACATCATGCTTTCGAAACGCTTGGGGATTGTCGCGGTTTTGTTCGCGTCGCTGGTTTTTGTCCCGTCCCTCATGTCCCAGACCGGAGCGGGGTTGACCGACGGAGACGTGGACGTTTACATCAAGGTGTTGTCCGACGGGAATTTGACCGACATGGACGCCATATACAAGACCCACAATATTCAATCCGAGGCGGAGCGCTCCCTGTTTGTGAAAAAAGTGGAGATGATTTCCGCCATAGCCGTCGGTTTGTCGGGAAATTCATCGGACAAAAAAATAATCGAGGCCCTGAAAGGCATCAACCCTAACTATCAAATCACCCAGGCGGACTTGGACGTCGTGAAAAAACGGAAGAGAACGGTCGTGAGTCTGACGAAGAAAGTGTTGGAATCGGCAAAAAAGAACAATAAAAGCTGACGCCAGGCACGCTTTTCGAAACCGCGGCGGGCGACAAAAAAACGGATAGCCAATCAAACGAAAAACCGACGGGAAATTCAAAAATCTAAGATAAGCGCCGGGGACGCGTCAAGGGCGGGTCTTGGCCGAATCGGGGCTCGTCCCAGGGAAAACCCCCGCGAAGCGCGGGAGCCCCGACGGACGCGGCGCGGGAAACGAAATCCGCTTTTTTTTTCGGGAAAACGACGTTTGGAACCGGTCGGACCGACGGACGGGCAAAAGGGGGTTCGCGCTGATGATGCGAAAAAACATCTTAACCGTTTCCGCGCTCCCGATCTTGGTTTTCGCGTTATCTCTCGCCTTCGGGGAAGGGTCCGCCGGCGCGGGTTCGGAGCTTGGGAAATCCGACGTGGACAACTACGTCGAAGTGCTTCACGCCGGTGACGGCAAAAACCGGTCCGAGGTTTTGCTGGAGCTCATGTCAAAAAACTCGGAAAGCCTCGACGACGTCTTGAAGAAGATAACGATAATAACCTTCGCGAGCGGACGACTGCGAGCGGGAGAAACGGCCGCCGACGTTCTCTCTTCGCTGAAAGCGGAGTTTCCGGAGTGGAAAGTAACCCCGGCCGACGTCGAACTCGTCGAAAACAGGAAAGATGACGTCATCGAAGTGACCCGTTTGTTGGTCGACGAATTGTTTCCGAAGACGCCCGTCGCCGCTTCGGGGGCGGAAATCAAAGACCGTTCGGTCTTTCCCACCCGGGCGGACGTGGATAATTACATTCTGGTTTTTTCCGAGGCCGATCATCGGAAAAGGGAGGAAATAGAGAAAAATCTCGCGGCCGAAGGCGTTCGCGACTTGGAGGAATTTTTCGAAACGGCGAGTCTTCTGGCTTTCGTCGGCGACTTGTTCGCGATCGGGGAAAGCGACGAAACCGTGATGAAACTTTTGGAAAAAGAATATCCCGACATGGAGTTGACGGAATCCGATTTCGACGCCGTCCTGGAACGCAAGGACGAACTTGCGAGAGTCACCGGGTCCCTGAACGAAGAGGTTTTGAAAAGACTCGCCGACGCCTCGGGGGGAGCGGGGGAATTCGGTCCTTCGGCGCTGACCGAGGAGGACCTCGACAATTTCGTCAAAGTGTTTTCCGTGGAAAATCACTTCGAGCGCGGGAAGATTGTCGAGGAACTGATGTCCGGAGGCGTTTACGGGATGGATGACCTCGTGGACAAAACCGGTCTCATCGTTTTCATCGCCGCGCTGTTGTCGCTCGGGGAAACGGACGAATTCGTCATCGGGGAATTGCGCGAAGAATTTCCCGAAATCACCGTGACCGAAAGAGACATCGGCATCGTCAAAGAGCGAAAGGACGAGATAATCGAAATCACAAGCGCGCGGATGCGAACCCCCGGCTGACCGTCCGGACGGCAGGCGCGAGCGGGACGATTTTCCGCGGAAAACTGGAGGTTTGGCGTCCCCTTTCCCGAGGTCGATCGACGGGTCGGAGCGGGGATTCCGAGGCCATCCCGGCGGCGGATCGCGCGTTCGCGCCTCTCGGATTTCCGGGCGCGACCGACGGCCCCGAAGCGTTGCCCCGGAGTGCGCCGGGAGTCGGAAGGTACGGGGAAAGAGCGGGGAAAGATCGGAGGAAGAAGAGGGAAGAGCGGGCGAAGAGACGGACAAATCGGAGATTGACAAAACGGCGAAATGAGCGTAACCTTCGGATTTTGAATCACGGTGATGATTCATCGTCTCCCGCGAGCCCGTCAAGGCTTTTTGTTTCCTTCAAACGGGCTTGTTTATATCGTGAACCATCCGCCAATAATCGAGACCCCGAATCCGTAACCCGGACTCGCCGGGTCGGTCGTTAAACAGGAGCATGCATGTCTAAGCGTTTTTTCAATATTTCGTTTGTTTTCGCTTTGTCCATGATACTTTGCGCTTCCGTCGCCGGAAGCTCCTCTCTTTTCGGGGATGAGTTGACACCGAAGGACATAGATGATTTCATCACGGTGTTTTCCGCCAAAGACGAATACCTGCGCGGTCAAGCGGTCATACGCGTCGTGGCGGAAAATGGCTACGAAATGGATGATTATCAAAAGAAAGTGACCATAATCACTTTTCTCTCCGCGTCATGCTCGGTGGGACAATCGAACAAGGTCATCCTTGATTCGGTGAAGAAAGAATTTCCGGAGTGGAACGTGACCCAATCCGACGTCAACTTGGTGAAAGCCCGGAATGACGTCATAACGTCTTTGGTGCGGGCGCTCGAGTCCGGCGTCCCTTACACGGGATTGACCGCCGACGACGTGAACAATTTCGTAAAAATTTATTACAACAATGATATTAATGGCCAGCAGAAGGTCTCTCGGGAACTCATCGCCAACAACACTTACACTTTGGAACAGTTGACGCAAAAGATGGAAGTGATAAGCCTTATCGCCGCGATGCTGTACGTCAATCAATCCGACGACGACATCCTCAAAGCCTTGAATCAACAACTTCCCGACGCCAACATCACCCAAGGGGACATAGACGCCGTCAAAGTACGGAAAAGCGAAGTCGTGGAGATTGCCGCGCAGCTGGCAAAATTGATGGGTTATTGACGGACGTCCCCAAGAGGCGGAATAATCCGAACCTCGCGATGAAGTTTTCCGATTCGAGAATCCGATCGACCGTTGGGGCCGGCTCGACCGACACCGGCCTCAACGGGTGCGATCGAAGCCTTGGCGTTTGAATGATATCCCTCACAATCGAATGTTAAACGTTTTTCGTCGAGTCTTCTGTCTTCCGCCGGATTATTGGAAAAACACCACCCGGTTGACGTCATGCGGGAATGACGAAAACCAATGGCCGCGGATAATGTAATATAAAAGGAGTCAACATGTCAAAGAGGATAACAAACGCTTGCGCGATATTTTCGCTGTCCGCGGCTCTGTGCTTTTTTTTCGCGTCCGGCACGGCTCTTTTCGGCGCCGAACTCTCGATGGGGGACATAGACAATTACATTAAACTCCTTTCTCAAAAAGACAACGAAGGCAGAGGGAGGGTGGTGTATGAGATGATGTTGAAAACGCGCGACACCCCGGACACCATCCAAAAGAAAACCACGATAATCGCCATGATAGTGACGCGTCTTTCGCTGGAGGAAAC
>JAITKT010000292.1 GCA_031278225.1 Deltaproteobacteria bacterium | reverse complement strand
AGCCATCGGTCCCGCGATTCCTTCGCGTAAGCCGGGGTTTCGCCGAGTGAGTGGAGGATGGCGGCGAGGGCCTGCCTCGCGTCCGCGACGAGGGGGACGTCCACGTCCAGGATTTTGTGGATGGAGGTGGTGTCCACGTCGATGTGGATGATGGTCGCGCCCTTGGCGAAGCCCGAGAGGGCCCCCGTGACCCTGTCGTCGAAGCGGGCCCCCACGGCCATGATGAGGTCGGCGTTCTGGACGGCCATGTTCGCGGCGTAGAGGCCGTGCATCCCCAGCATGCCCAAAAAGAGGGGATGGGTCCCCGGGAAGCCCCCGAGGCCCATGAGGGTGGTGGTGACGGGGACCCGGAGGAGTTCCGAGATCTTCAAGAGCTCCTCGGACGCCCCCGACGATATTACCCCTCCCCCGGAGCAGATGACGGGTCTTTGGGCCTTGAGGAGGAGGGCCGCGGCCTTGTTGACCTGGCGCGGGTGGGGGGTGAGGTGGGGTTTGTAGGCCCTGAGGTCGACCTTTTTGGGGTACTCGAATACCGTCTCCCCCCCTATGACGTCCTTGGGGAGGTCCACGAGAACGGCCCCCGGCCTCCCCGTGGTCGCCACGTAGAAGGCCTCCTTGACGGTCGCGGCCAGTTCTTCGGTGGAAAGCACGAGGTAATTGTGCTTGGTGACGGGCCTCGAGATCCCGACTATGTCCACTTCCTGAAAGGCGTCGTTGCCTATGAGCATCCGGGCCACCTGGCCCGAAAACACGAGGACGGGGACGGAATCCATGTTGGCGCCGGCGAGTCCGGTTATGGTGTTGGTGGCCCCGGGCCCCGAGGTCACCAACACCACCCCGGGTCTCCCCGTGGACCTCGCGTAGCCCTCCGCCGCGTGCACGGCCGCCTGTTCGTGACGGGTGAGCACGAAGCGCAGTCCGCTCGTCTCGAGATGGTGGTGTATTTCCACGGTGGCCGCCCCGGGGTATCCGAAAACGACCTCCACCCCCTCTTTCTTCCAGCATTCGATGAGAATCCGGGCTCCGTTTAGTTTTTCCATGTGTCAGAACCGACTCCGGGTGATGTTCGCGCGGGCGGCGTCGTTTCCGGGTCCGTGTCCGTCCCGGGCCCCCCTTCGCGCGAACACGCAATATAACACAAAAGACCGCGTCAATCGAACGGCCGGGGGGCCGTCGGGGTCAAAAACCAAGGGTTCGGGCCGAAAAAGGGATGTCCGCCCGGGTCGTTTCGGGGATCGAAGCGGCCGGGAAGAGTCGACGTTCGAATCGTCCGGGGGCGAAAGCGGGGGGCTTTGCCCCCGTCGCCCGGGACCCGGGCGCCCCGGGCCGTTCGCGGGGGCGGAAGCCGCGGGGGAAAACCCGTTTCCCAAAAGGCTTCCCAAAAGGTGTCCCGAAAGACCGCCCGCCCGGGGACCGAAAGTCTCCGGGCGGCGATTCGGGCGGACCCGCGGCGGAAAAGAAAAACCCCCCTTCGGGCCCGTCCGACCGCGGCGGTCACTGAGTCCTGTGGGGGGCTATTATCATTTCGATTTTGTCTTTTCCGGCGAGCTTGGCTTTTTGCAGGACCTTCTTTTCCTGGTCCTCCAGGGGGGTCAAAAAAGGCCGTTCGTTGAATTCCCGGAGCTTTTTTTCGAATTCCCTGTGATCGTCCATGAGCTTGCGCAACTCCGGATGATCGGGCATGAGTCGGTTGATGAGGTGTTCGTCTCGCGTTTCCATGTGTTCCGGCCTCCTTCTCGTGCGATGAAAATTTTTTTTCGAAGCCTCGCGGGAGCGAATTCGACGACTCGTCCCCGCGTTCGGGATTCGGCCCGCGACGCCGCGGACGGCGTCCCGAATCCGCCAGGCCCCGATTGGGGTTTTGGGGTGATGTTTTTTTTCGGTTTTTGATTTTGGGGATGGCTTCGCGGGACCGCTTCCGAAACGAAAAAAACAAAAAAAGCGAAAAACGGCGTTTCCGGGTCCCGACGCGAACGAAAAACGGACTTTTCGCCCCAATCGGGTTCGCGGCCCCCCGGGGTTTCGGAGCGGAGCGGCGCCAAAACCGCGTGACGTGATTATAGTTGCTTTTCGCCGCGTTTGTCAACGACGGTCCCGGGGCGTTTTCCCCCCGGGGGATTGACGGCGCGCCGGGGAAAAAGGCCGCGGAGGGACGGGGAAACCCCGGGTGTCGGGGAAGGACTCGGGAAGGCCCGCGCGGGGACGGAGCGTTTTTCCGCAAAACGGCGACGCGCGCGGGCGGGCGCGGAAAACGGGGGGCGCCGGTTCCGGGCTTCGGGCGACTCGCGTGTCGGGGGCCGCTGGTTCGCGGGAACCGGAACCAAACGCGCCCGAAGGTTTAAAAAAAAATTTAAAATTTTTTCGGGGGACTTTGTCGCGCCGGGGAGCCGGTCGGGATTGCCCCCGAACGGGTCGCGGTTCGCGAAATCGACCGCGCGGCACCCCGCGGGCGGGGTTCGGCTTTGTTTTGGTTTTCGAGTGGGGGGTGCCGAGGATTGGTCGGCCGTCTTCGGAAAGAGACGGAATCATCCCCGGCGGGCCGTGTCCCGTCCGTCGGGGGCGCGGCGCGGACGATCGCGGAATCGAAGGGGTTTTTCGGGGCGAAGCGGTCCCCGCGGGACGAAATGAAAAATCCCCGGGTTTTGGGAAACGCTTGTCGCGTCCGCGGTTTTTCCCCCGGCGGCTTTTCAAAACATTTTCGAGATTTCGTCGGGAATTCCGAAACCCGCGATGTTTTGGCCGAACGGTCCCTTAAAATCGAGACCCTCGCCGCGGCGGGATTTTTCCGCGGATTTGCCGCGGGAGCCGACGCTTCGGGAATGTCCCGCGGGACCGAAAAACTTTGCCCGGGGGAAAGCGGAAACGTCGGGGAACCTTTACCCGATCGGCCTCGACCGGGGCGAAGAGACCCCGCGGAAGCGAAGACCGTTTCAAGGGACCCGGGTCGAATTCCCGGAAACGACCCCCTGGTTCTTTTCGAGGGATTGTCGTCGGGCGCTTTCGGCTCCCCGGTCGGTTGTTTTCCTTGGGGAGCCGGCGTCGCGGCCCCGGCGGGGGGTTCGCGGCCCCGTTTCGGACGGGATTTTTCGTCCGAAACCGTTGGGGCGGGGTCTCCCCTGAATCGCCGCGGGAAAGGAAGCCGACGGCGTTCGAAGGCCCGGTCGGGCAAGGTCGGGGCGGGCGAAAAACCGTTTCCGCAGGCTTCCCGGGAAGTCACGCGAACCGACCGGGAATAATCGGTCCCGGGCAAAGGGAAAAAACGCGCGACGGAGCCGAGGGCGGGCGTTAAATGACCCGAAGCCGTGATTTGTGGTGAAAATTTCAAAAAGCTCTCGGCGCGGTGAATTTCACTCGCGCAGGCATATGCGTCCCGGGGCCGACGGACCCGGTTTATCGGGGCGGCGGTTCGTCTTCGTCGGGTTCGCGATATTATCATGAGTTTTTTCACCCTTCTTCGCGTCGCGCGCGCCCGGGAAGCCATTTCATCGGGTGACGTTCCGTTTTCGAGGCGTATCGTGACGATTATTCGGAAGAAGCTTTCCCGCGCCTTTCTTGATGCCTGTCTTCATGCCTTCTTTTCCCCCCGTCTTTATTGCCGTTCATGAAATATTTTCGGAAAAGGTCGTCCAACGGGGAAGCCGTCGCCTTTCTCCTTTACGATTCGCGGCGTGTGTTCGCGATGAGTTTGTCTCGATTGACGGTCGACGAAATGTCGCTTCCTCCCGCGACCGGGGTCGGGGAATGCCGCGTGGCTCTCGAGGCAAAAGGATGATTTTTCGGCGGGGAGTACGAAACAAGCTTCAAGTCGTCGAAGACGCGAGCCGGTACCGGGGTTTGTAACTCGCCCGGCGATTGTTTTCGGGGATTTTCGGTTTTCGTCTCAAACGGTCGAAGATTCTTTCGTTTCATTCGATTCGTTCGAAACGATGAATTCGGGTTTAAAATCAAACCCCGAAGCGGGTGACCGGACGGGTCCGAACGGCCCGGCGTTCGCGCCGCGAGTGAAAACCGCGAGCGTTCGGAAGAGATGAGGAATGTTCGCGACGGCTCTCGCCATTCGCGGCAATCGGGAAATGATGATTTGCGGGTCGCGGTCATGTTTGATCTCTCGCGGTCAATCCCGCGAATCGTCTCGGATTCTTTCCCCGGCGGGTTAATCGAGGGCTTTCCTTCCGCCGCGGTTTTTCGTCTCTCGCCGGATTTGTCCGTTTCGCGGTCCGCGGACGGTCTCGCGGGAGGCCGCGAACGGGATTTTTCCTTCAGATACCGGAAAGGTCAGGTCGCCTCCGCGCCCCGTGAAAATGGCCGCGAACGGATGGACCGAACACGGCCCGGTTCGCCGGTCCGTCCGTCCGACCCGGTCCGTTTCGTCGCGTTCGGGAAGGATCGTGGGGACAAACGGTCCGCCGGCGAACATAAAGATCTCATGACATTACGGAATCGCGAGGGGAAAAGAATCGTTCCGGTTTCGGGAAGCCATATCTTAACGCGAGACGGTGGCGTTCGAGCCTCCGGGACCGACCATGTCCGGGCGGGAACAATTCGCTTCCGACGCGTCCGAAAACGTCAAGAATCGCAACCCCGAGCGGTTGCCTCGGTGATTGGAAAACGCGAAGATGACCGGGTCGATGGCCCGCATTTAATCTCCTCCAAACAAACCATGACGGGAAAATTTCATCGCGGTCGTAGTCGGGAACTTTTCACGCGGCCGGGAATGAATCCCGGGGCCGATCGGACGGCTTTATCGATTCGGTGGCTAGCCTCCTTCTTTTTTAATTTTTTCGATGAGCTCCGTCACCCTCTCTCGCGGCATGCGCGACAATATGGCGATGATATCCTCGGCGGGCGTACCCAATTCGAGGTGACTCGCCGCGAATTTGATAAGAAGCTTTTCCTCGCATTTTTTATATCCCGCTCCATATATGGTCCGCATGTGAGTCCTCCTTTGGATTCGGGTATTTTCACGAGGCCGGGAATTAATTCCAGGGCCGCTCGGACGGGTTTATCGGTTCGGTGGCTTGCCTCCGTTCTGTTTAAGCTTTTCGATGAGCTCCGTCACTCTCTTTTGCGTTACGCGCGACGCGGATGCGATTTCCTTGGGCGGCGTTCCCTTTTTCAGGTGTTGCCCGACTTGTTTCCGAAGAAGCTCTTCCGCGCCTTTCTTCTTGCCTTTCTTCTCGCCTTTCTCCTCGCCGTATTCCTTACCATCTTTATAGCCCGTTCCATACATGGTCCGCATGTCAGTCCTCCTTGTCTCCTCAAATTGCTCCCGTGTCATGTGACCGGTATACAATAAGTCCATCAGTGATATTATTTCCTTCCGAAAATCCTCATCTTTGTACAATGAGGGATTTCTGAAGATCCTCATCATTTTTATGAATGAATTTAAATTAAAAGTCTTGTCGCGGAGAGCCAAGACGAGAGCCATGGCTTCGATGGCGCCGGGTTTTTCGCCGTTTTCAATCATTTTGTCAAAAATGACGAACAAGTCCTCTTCTTTTCCGTCTCCGATTTCGCTTATAAAAATCAACGTCGGCTTAAAGTTAAAATCACGAACGTAATTTGAGATTGGTTTGAATCTTTTGACTTTGGGCCCGTAAACGATGAAAACGTATATTCTTGGCGGATACTTGACATTCTCATGAAACAGCTTGTGAATCGA
>JAITKT010000225.1 GCA_031278225.1 Deltaproteobacteria bacterium | reverse complement strand
TCCCCCGGGGAAAAAGCTCCCCGTCAAAAGAAAGGGGGACCGCCTCCCCGGGAAAGGCCGGCGGGACCCCCGCTCATGGTACCCCGGCGCGCCGGGGTTGGGAAGAAAAACCAAAGGGGGCTCCGAAGGGGGCTCCGAAGGGGAGCCGAAGGGGAGCCGAAGGGGACTCGAAGGGGTCCCGGGGGAGGGATTGGGGCGCGATTCGGTCGCGATTCGGTCGGGGTCCGTTCCCCGGCGGGCCCTTTCGGGCCCGCCGGGGAACGGGGGATTCCGCGGTTTTTTTTTGGGGGGGGGTCGGGGTTTTTCGGATCCCGGGCGGTCCCGGAACGAACGCCCTCAGGCCGCGGGGGCCTTGGGGTCCGCGACGGCGGCCGAGGGGTCGTCCGGGGCGGGGTTTTCCGCGTCGAAATCCGCGAAACCGCTTTCCTTCCCCGTCCCGGGGACGACGCAGGAGGCGTCCCCGAGGGCGCAGTGTTCGGAGACGTGGTCCACGAGCTCCTCTTTCCCGAGGCCGAGGTCGGCCATGGCCTTGGGGGAAACGACGGGGGCGGACCAGAATTCGTCGGGTCCGCTTTGGCGGGCCAGGGCTATCTGGGCCCTGCGCCATTCGGCGTCGGCCCCGAAAAACATCAGCATGGAGTTGAAGACCGCGAGGGCGGCCTCGTACTCCTCGGCTATGACCTCGTCCGCCCCCAGGGTCTTCAGGAGTTTGATGTTCAGGAGGAATCTCGTTCTCGCCAGGATCTTCAAGTCCGGATTCAGTTTTCTCGCGGCGGCTATGATGCGGCGGGTGGCCTCCGGGTCGGGAATGGTGATGACCAAAACCAGGGCCTTCTTGATCCCCATGTGCTCCAGGACGTGTTCGCTCGCCGCGTCCCCGAAACGGAGGGGCACCCCCAGGGCGTTGAACCTGGAGACGCTCGCGGGATTCATGTCAATCACCACGTAGGGTTTCCCCAGTTCGTCGCAGGCCCTCGCCACGGCCTGCCCCGCGACCCCGAAACCCACCACCACGGCGTGGTTTTCGAAATGTTTCCCCTCGGGCTCGGCGCCGCCGGCGGTCATGAGGTCCGCGAAGCGGGGCGAGACGACCCTCCCCAGGGTTATGCCCAGGGGGGTCAGGGCCATGGTGAGGACCGCGACGTTCAGAAACATCTTCATGGCGTTGTCGTCCAGGAGACCCAGCCCGAAGGCCGAGGCCGCGAGAACGAAGGCGAACTCCCCTATCTGACACAGACTGAACCCGATCATGACCGCCACCCGGGGGGAGAGCCCCGCGAGCCGCATGGCGGCGAAGATGGTCCCGACGTTCAAAATCATGATCCCCGCGGTGATGGCGATGGTCAGGAAGGGATTGGTCAAAAGATAGCCGATGTCCATCCTGAGCCCGATGGACACGAAGAAGAAGCTCGTGAAAATGTCCCGCATGGGGAGGACGGAGCTTATGGCGAGGGTCGCGTAGGGGGAGGAGGCTATGATCAAACCCGCCAAAAAGGCCCCCAGGGCCAGGGAAAGGGAGGCCGCGTTGGTGAGGGCGGCCGTCCCCAAACAGATGAGTATGACCGTGAACATGAAGAGTTCGGTGGATCGCGTCTCCGCCACCTTCTTCATGATTCTCGGCACCAGTTTGTTGGCCGCGAGGACGAAGAGGATGATTAAGGCTATTTTCAGGAAGACCGCGTAGACCGGGGAGGAACCGCTCTGACCCGCGAGGAGGGGCAAGATCAGAATGAGGGGCACCACCGCGATGTCCTGGAAGATCAAAACCCCCAAGGAGCCCCGCCCGTGGGCCGAGTCCATCTCCCCCTTGTCCTGGAGGAGTTTCAACACTATGGCCGTGGAGGAGAGGGCCGCGAGGCAGCCAGCGAGAAAGGAGGTGTTCCAGCCGTAACCCGTGAGGACGTAAGTGAGGGGCATCACGACCGCGACGCAGATCCCCATCTGGAGGGATCCCCCCAAAAGGATGATCCTCTTGAGTTTGGAGAACTCCTGAAAACTGAACTCCAGACCTATGGTGAAGAGGAGGAGCACGACCCCCAGCTCCGAGAGCCCTTCCACCTGGTGGGGGTCGGTTATGAGCCCGAAGCCGGAGGGTCCCACGAGGACCCCGACTATGAGAAACCCGACTATGGGCGGAAGTTTCAGCTTGAGACTCAGAAAAATGATTAAAACGGCGAGTATCAGAAGCGGAAGAACGCTTAGGATGAGCACTTCGGGATGGGACATGGGGTTATTTTCCGCCCGGATCCTGCTTTGATCCGATTTGAAACGAGTCGCGGCCCTTCGCCGCGAAAACGGGGGGAAACGGGAAAAGCGGGAAACGACGCGAAAACCCGTCCCGCCTGGGCCCCCGGCCCCGGCGGGACGGGTCCCCGAAAAAGAGACGCTTTAAAATGAACGCTTTCGAAGACGCGCTTTCCCGGGTGCGATTCGGGGGACTTTTTTCGGGGGGAAACTCCCTGATGTTCCCCTATTCCCCGCGGCCGCGAAAGAGTTTTTTCCCGACGGAAAAGGCCTTGGCCACCTTCTCCCCGAGGCTGAAATAGCCTTGGTCGGGGCCGTAGACCACGGGATTCGTCTTCAAGGTGTCGATTTCGCCGTCCGTCAAAACGGTCTCCTCGGCGAGGACGTTCAAGATGTGCCCGACGAAGAGGACGTGACTCCCCAGCTCCAGGGTTTTGTGGAGCCTGCACTCCATGACCAGCGGGCATTCGTCCGGGTAGGGGGCCTTGACGAGGGTGCTCGGGACCGGGGTCAGGTAGGACTCCCCGAACTTGTTGTGTTGGTATCCCGAGACAATCCCGCAATAGTCCGTCTCCGCCACCAGCGGGATCGAGGGAACGCTCACCGTGAAGGCCTTGTTGGCGCTTATCCCGTCGAAGGTCAGACGGGTTGGCCTGACGGACACCCCCGCGGCGGGGGGGTCGGAGGAGAGGATGCCTCCCCAGGCGGCGGTCATGACGTTGGGATTGCCGTTCCCGTCGTAAGTTCCCACCAAAAAGGCCGGAAGCGGCAGGGCCGCGCATTTGGGTCCCAAAGACACTTTCATGGTCGGTGGCGTCCTTTCGCGTTTCGGGAGAGGTTTTTCCGAAGGGTTCCCGCCGAAAAACCCGCGCGGCCCCGGGCGCGAAAACGGGGGACCGCGTGAAAGGCCGGGGCGTCGGGGGATGCCCGGGGGATTTTCGGGGGACGATTGTCGGTTGACGATTGTCGTCGAACGGGGCCGTCGCGCCGTCAAACCCGAAATCGGCGTTCGCGCCGCGGCGGGGCCTTTTTTGGCGAAACATGCCCGACTTTCGATTATATCACATAAAACGGGCCGAAAAGCCCGGGACCCGGGGGGCTTTCCCGAAGGGCGCCAGCGTCTTTGCCTCTCCCTCACCCTTACCCTCTCCCCCTTCCCCCGGGGGAGGCGGGGAAGCGAAAAAAAAGCCCCCGGGCTTGGCCGGGGGGCTCGAAAGGAAATTCGACGTTTTTCGAAAGACCCCCGGCAAAAGCGCCGAAAGGGGCCGGGGCCGATTCGAAAGCGAACGGATTTGGTGCGCCATGGAGGGCTCGAACCTCCAACCTAATGATTAAGAGTCATTTGCTCTACCATTGAGCTAAT
>JAITKT010000159.1 GCA_031278225.1 Deltaproteobacteria bacterium | reverse complement strand
TTTCGGGGTGCCTTGGTCCCGTTTCCTCGATTCCCCGGGGGGTTTTTCCGAACGACCCTCACATGTCGTCATTATAAGTCATGTTTGTTTATTGTGAGTGATTTCGCTTTGATTCATTTCATGAAGCGCGGGCGGGACGATTCGGGGGGGGGCTTTTTCGGGGGCGGGGCGGGAGGCGGAAAAACCCCCTCCGCCGGCTTTTCGGGGGCGGCGAAGGGGGCGGGAAAGACGTTCGCGAAAAGATTCGCGAAAAGGACGGGAAGGGATTCGGGGGCCGCTAATTCACGGCCTCGGGGATAAGCTCCTTTTCGCTTTTCCTCAGGCGATGGGTGTGGGGCGGGAAGGCGTAGATTTTCTTATCGGGGTTTTCCCTGAGGCTCAGGGAGATGCGGCCCTTGGTGAGGTTCACGGACATGACGGTCACCGTGACCTTTTGCCCGACCTTCACCACCTCGCTGGGGGTGGTCACGTAGCGATCCGCGAGTTCGCTCAGATGGACGAGGCCGTCCAGGTGAACTCCCACGTCCACGAAGGCCCCGAAGGCCGTGACGTTCACGATTATGCCGGGCAGGCGCATGCCGGGCGCGAGGTCCTCCGGCTTTTTTATCTCCGGGGCGAAATTCAGGGGCTCCAGGATCCTCCTGGGGTCCCTTCCGGGCCTCGCGAGCTGGAAAAGAATGTCTTTTATGGTGGGAATCCCGACCTTGTCCGTCACGAAGTCCCTTAAGACTATTTTGGTCTTCAGCTTGAAGTCCCCGATGAGCTCTTCTTCCCGGACGCCCAGGCTTTTGGCCAACAGACGCACGAAGGGGAAGGACTCGGGATGGATGGCCGTCCTGTCCAGGGGGTTGGGGCCGTCGTAAACCCTCATGAAGCCCGCGCACTGCTCGAAGACCTTGGGACCCAGGCGGGGGACCTTCAGGAGATCCTCCTTGGTCCGGAAGGGCCCGAATTCCTCGCGGTGTTTGACTATGTTTTTCGCGAGGGTCGGTCCGAGACCGGAGACGTAGGAGAGGAGTTTCTCGGAGGCGTTGTTGGCGTCGACCCCCACGTAGTTGACGCAGCTTATGACCGTGTTGTCGAGGCTGCTTTTGAGCATCAGCTGGTCCACGTCGTGCTGGTACTGGCCCACGCCTATGGAGCGGGGTTCTATCTTGATGAGCTCGGCCAGGGGGTCCTGAAGTCTCCTTCCTATGGAAATGGCGGTTCTGACCGAGAGGTCAAGCTGGGGAAACTCGTTTTTGGCCTCCTCGGAGGCGCCGTGGATGGAGGCCGCGGTCTCGCTCACCATCAGGACCGGGATGTCCTTTTCCCGGATCCCGGGGACGTTGTCGAGGAAGATCTCGGTCTCCCTGCCCCCGGTGCCGTTCCCCACCGCGATGGCGGTGAGGTTGTGTTTCTCCAGGAAGTACAGGACCGATTCCTTCGCGACCTTCCTCTGGTAGTCGGAGCCGTAGGGGAAGATGGTCTGGTAGGCCAGAAGGTCACCCGAGGCGGAGAGGGCCACCATCTTCCCGCCGTTTTTCACGCCCGGGGCGATGGCCATCACGGGACGCTTGCCCCAGGGGGCGGCCATCAGGAGTTCGTTCAGGTTCTTGGCGAAGACGTTTATGGCCTCCTGGTCCGCGACCCTCTTGCTCTTGAGGCGGATCTCCGCTTCCATGGCCGGGGCGAGGAACCTCTCGTAGCCGTCCCAAACGGCCTCCTCGACCAGTTTGGCGCAGGGGGAGTCGTTTTTGACGTATGTCTCCCGGAGAACGTCCAGGGCCGCTTCCGGTTCGGGCCTCATGGAGAGGGTGAGGATGCCCTCGATCTCCCCCCTTCTCATGGCGAGATAGCGGTGGGAGGGGATCCTGGTCACGGGCTCGTCGGCCTCGAAGTAGTTTTCGAACTTGTGGCCGAGTTCCTCCTTCCCCGGGATGACCCTGGTCCTCACCCGGGCCTTCCGTTCGTAGAGGTGCCGGAGGAGGGCCCTCGCGTTCCGGTCTTCGTTCGCGATCTCGGCGATGATCTCCTTGGCCCCCTCCAGGCACTCCCCGGGGGTGAGGCCGGCCGAGGCCTTCTCGGAGGCGAGATGCTCTTCCGCGAGCCTTTGGGGGTCGTCGTCCTCCCCCTGGGCCAGGATCTTTTCCGCGAGAGGCGCCAAGCCCTTTTCCCTCGCGAGGACGGCCTTGGTCCTGCGCTTGGGACGGTAGGGGAGGTAGACGTCCTCGATGACGTTCGCGGAGTCGGCGTCGTCCAGCGCCTTCCGGAGTTCGTCGGTCAGGAGTTTGCGGCACTTCAGGGACTTTATGACCACCTCGCGTCTCGCCTGGGTCTCCCCGTAAATCTGAAGTCTTTGCAGAAGTTTGTTTATCTTGGCCTCGTCGAGGCCTCCCGTCGCTTCCTTGCGGTAGCGGCCCACGAAGGGGACCGTGGCCTCGCCTATCAGAAGATCGAAGCAGGCGGAAACCTGAAAGGGCGCGAGCCTGAGCTCGTCGGCGACTTTGCGAACGAATTTGTCCATGAAATAAACCTTAATTTTTCGCCCGGGGCGAAAACGCTTGGGAAACGGTGAATGACCCGTTTTCGAAACCAAAAAGGGGTTCTCCCCGAATCGCCGGGGAGGACGCCCGTTCGGCGGGGGGCCCTGAGCCCCCGCCCGGACGGGCCGGACTCAAAAGAGGAAACCCGCGTCGGGTTTCGGGAGGCGGTTTTGCCTCATGAGGACGGTCGCGACCCTCGAGAGGGACTCGCGGTACCTCGCGTTTTGGTCGACGACGAAGGCGCTCCTGAAACAGCGCCAGGCGGAGACGAGGTCCCCCCGTCTTTCGAAGTGGAGACCCAGATTGTAGAGGGCGGGGTGATAACCGGGATTGAGGGTCGCGAGCTCGTTCCAGATCCTCGCCGCCCCGTCCCAATCGCCCTTGGCGACCAGGACCTTGGCGGTCCTGCTCCGGGGGTCCTTCCCGAGGGCGAGGTCCCTTTCGCCGAAGCGGGGTCCCAGGATGTCCGCGAGGGTCAGGGCCGCGGCGTTCGCGAGATCGAGGAGAAGGGTTTCCCGGATTTCGGTCCCGTCCGGGGGTTTCGGGGACCCCGGCTGGGCGCGGCGTCCGGGAGAGCCGGTTTCCCCCAGGTAACCCCCGAGGCCGCGGGTGTCGGCGAGGGTCAGGGTCCCGTTTTCGAGGGCCCGTCCGCTTTCGGGATCGCTCAAAACCCACGCGACCCTCAAGGTCCCCGTCGCGCTCTTGAAATCGAATGCCCTCGGCACTTCCTTTTTCACCCGGGCCTTGACGGTCCAGACGGTCCCGGTCAGGGGGTCCTCCCGCCAGTGGAGGGCCTCCCCCCCCTCCTCGAGGGTTATGACGGTTTCTTTCCCGTCCTCGATCCGAAATTCGAAATCCGCCTCCCCCGAGAGGACGGGAAGGGAGTCTTTCCGGAGGAGCGCCGGTTTGAGGAGCCTCAATTCGGCGGTCAGGGCTTCCGCCCCGGTGCCCTCGAAAGCGCCGGGGGAAAAGTCCCCGACGATCTTTCTTCCGGGGTCGCGGTGGCAGGAGAGGGGAAGGAGCGCCGGGAGAGCCAAAAGAACCGTCAGAATCAATTGTCGCGCGTGTCGTTTCATGCCGTCGTTTCGCGGGGGTGTGGCGGGATCGTCGCCCGCGGGGCGAAATCGGAAAGGGAACCGGAAAAGGGACCCGAAAAAAAAACAAAAGGAAAAAAGGGCGAAACCGAAAAAGGGGGAAAAAACGGGCGCGGAAATCATCGCGGCGGAGCGTCGGTCGAATCGCGGTCCGGTTCGGGGTCCCGCCGCGGGTTCGAACCGCGGGCCGGGTAATCGACGCTTTCGAGAAAAGTTTTGAGGGAGCGGACGGCGATCTCGAGTCTCGCGGCCCCCCTGTCTTTTTTGGGGACCTTTCCGGGGAGCGGGGGAAAAAGACCGAAATTCACGTTGGAGGGTTCGAAAACTTTTCGTCCCTCCCGGGGACGCAGGTGATTGAGAAGGGCCCCCGAGGCCGTGTCCGGGGGCGGGAGGACGGGGGGAAGATTTTTCGCGACGCGGGAGGCGTTTTCCCCGGCCCAGAGGCCCTGGGCCGCGGATTCCACGTAACCCTCGACTCCCGAGAGTTGTCCCCCGACGAAGACCCGGGGGTAAGCCTTGAGCCTCTGAAAAGGATCCAAAACCTCGGGGGCGTTCAGGTAGGTGTTTCTGTGAATGGCGCCGAACCTCACGAACTCGGCGTTCTCGAGACCCGGGACGGTTCTGAAAACTTTCGATTGGGAGGGTATGGTGAGCCGGGTCTGGAAACCCACCATGTTCCAGGTCGAACCCTCTTTGTTTTCCCTTCTCAACTGAACCACCGCGCGGGGGGTCTTTCCGGTTCTCGGATCGACGAGCCCCACGGGTTTCATGGGCCCGAAGGCGAGGGTGTTCGGGCCCCTTCGGGCCATGACCTCGATGGGAAGACAGCCCTCGAAATATTTGACCTCCTCGAAGGGTCTGGGGGTCAATTGATCCGCGTCAAGAAGCGCCTTCAGAAAACGATCGAATTCCTCGTCGTTCATGGGGGCGTTCAGGTAATCCCCTTCCCCTTCCCCTTCCCCGTAGCGATCCGCGACGAACAATTTTTCGGCGTTCAGCGAGTCGCGGGTCACTATGGGCGCCAGCGCGTCGTAGAAGAAGAGATTTTCGGGGACGAATTCCCCGAGAAGCGAGATGACGGCGTCCGAACTCAAGGGGCCGGTGGCTAACACCGCGGGGTCGTCCCCTTCCGGCCATTCGGCGAATTCTTCTCTCCTTATTTCTATGTCCGGATGATTCGATAACTTCCAGGTTATCGCGCGCGAAAAGAGTTCTCTGTCCGCCGCGAGGGCTTTTCCGGCCGGGACCCGGGTCTCCAGGGCGGCCTCCATCACGACGGATCCCAAGATCCCCAACTCCAGTTTCAAAAGCCCCACCGCGCTTTCGGGGTCGCGGGAGCGGAAGGAGTTGGAGCACACCAGTTCTCCGAGGTCCGGATTTTTGTGGGCGGGGGAGAACCTTTTGGGTTTCATTTCCCAAAGAACGACGGACAGCCCGTGGGCGACCGCCCTCATGGCCGCCTCGGAACCGGCGAGGCCCCCGCCCGCTATGTGAATCGTCTTTCGCATTCGCGGGGGAAAGGTCGCGCCGGACGCGCCGTGGCTGAAATTAAAGCGGGAAGGAACATCGATGACGCAATCTCGGGAGCGTGGAAAGGGAAAATCGGAAAGTCCGGATCGCGGTCCGATGGCGGCGCGTCGGGCGTTTGGCCTCGCGGGTTCGGGCGATCCCGCGAAAAGCCGTCGCGAGGGGCGGCCGGGAACGGGGTCGTCGGGGCCGGCTCGGGCGAAACGAAAAGAACCATGGTTAAGATGATACGTTTTCGACGGCCGCTTGTAAAGAGTCGCGCGGTCTTCGATGACGTCGATTCGACGCTTAGACCTCTTAAGGGGGGAATCGGGGGGACGAAAGCGGCGCGGATGTCGAATTTAGGGCAGTGTACCGCGAGTTTTTTCAAAATGCAAGCTTTTTTTCGCGTTTCTTTCCGGGTTCCCGGGAATGAGGGAGAATGGGGACTTTCCTCGCCAAAGCACTCGTTCGCGCGCCTTTTCGAAAGTAAAAAAAGGGCCCTCGCCGGGGCAGCCGGACTTTTTCGCGTTTTCCGTCCCCGGAAATGACCGGTGCCTTCGGACGGAGCCCCGCGAGCCTCGCGGACAAACGCCCGTTCCCCTTGCCTCCGCGGTCCCCGCGGGATCGGGAAAACGTCGTTTTCCGCGACCACGGGAAGGAAGGGGAAAGAAACGAAGGTATTTTCGTTTTCGCGAAACCGGCGTCCCCCAAGCCGAACGCCTTCCGATAACCCCGTTCGCGGACGCTTGGCGAACTTTTCGCCAAAGGATCGCGCATCGTTCGTTCGCGAATTTGTCCGAAATCAAGAGGTGCGGATTTCCCCCGACCGTCTCCCGGGCCCGGGCGACCCCCGAAAACTCGATTTTCCGTGAAATTCGCCCTTTTTCGGGTCCGGCCCCGAAGCGTTCCCGAATAGAAAACATTCGCCCCCGGCGGGAGAGACGCCCGCGCGGCTCTCTTTTGACGAGTTGACGAGTTGACGAGTTGACGAGCGGACGATAATTCGCGAACCCGCGCGAAACGACTTTGACGGGCGAAACCCGCGAAACTTCCGGACGTCGCGGCGCGGGGCATACCCTCTCGGCGTCAAAAGCCCCGGTTCCTCTTGTTTTTCCCCCGTTTCGCGCCTCGCGCGGCGACGAAACGGGGGGGGAAACGCGGCTTTCGGGTCAAAAACGCGAGCCGCGGCGGGCGTTCGAAAGCGGAAGGGAGCGCGGAAACGCCCGACGCGTCGATTTGCCGCTTTTCCCGGGGGGAAGTTCCCCGAAAACGTTTTTTTCGTTTTTTTTGACCCGCCCGCGAAATCATTTTTTCCTCGCTTGTCCCCGACCCGTTCGAAGGGGCGATCGTTCGGGAAGGGGGCCGAACCCCTTCGGGGCGGGGGGCTTTCGGGGCCCGCTTTTCGAAAGCGACGTCCGGCGGTCGTCGCGGGAGGGAAGGGGAAGAGGGGAGATTCGTTCGGCGAATTCCCCGGGAGGGCGGCCGGGCGCCCGGTTCGCTTCCGGACGCGCCAGGGGGTCCCGGGACTTTTGTTTCGGGGGCGGAGTCCGGGGGCGCCGCCGGGGGGAAAAAACGGGCCGGAAACGGATTTTTTCGGATTTCGCTGTGGCGACGAACGGGTTCTTGTGCTATCATGTCTCTTTATTTTCGGGTGTCGGCCCGAGTCCGGACCGCCCGGGCGGATCTTCCCCGGGGCGGTTTTCCTCCGGCCGATCGTCCGGTCGTCTTCTCCCCCCAATCTCCAAGAGCCCGGAACCCGGGCCGTGACACGTTCGAGGATTCGTATCCCATGGCAATGCAGAAACCGCAGATAGGCACTTGCATAGATTCCAAACCGCATTCGTGGATGGTGGTGGCGACGGAGCCCGTGAACGACGGGGACGTGATCAAAATGGAGCACAGGTGGTGCAAGAAGTGCGGCTGCCTGACCCAGGTGGGCATAACCGAGTCCGGGGAATTCGTGGTCGCCGTGAACGAGGCGGGGGAGCCCCATCTGGCGGTGCCCAGGATATTGGATTTCGTCGTGAGGTAGATTGCTTTCGGAAACCCCGGCGGGAGCCCCCTCCCCGGCGGGAGGGGAGTCCGCTTCGCTCGCGCGGGGGGTCGCGTCGGCGTCCCGACGGTCCCCGGGGGGGGTCCCCGGGGTTCCCGGAACCGGGACATGTCCCCGGCGGCTCCTTCGGATTCGCGGGGATTTCGGGGCGGACCCTTCGGAAGGGCGGGATTGGGTTTTCGGGCGTCGTTTTCGGGCCATCGGAGTCTCCGGGGAACGGGGGCTCCGGTTTTTTCGTTTCTTTTCCTTTTTTTTCTTTTTTCCGACCTTTTTTTCGGGGTTTTTTCTTTTCCTTTCCCTTTGCCTTTTTCTTTCCGGGGCTTTGACTTTTTCCGCGGCTTCGCCCCGGAAACGACTTGACCTCAACCTAAAACCTCATCCTTCCCCTTCGGGGGATCTTTTATTTTCGGCGGGATCCCCCGGGGCGGGGCCCGTGGGGGCCCCGCCCCGGGGGATTTCGGGAACGACGGGCCCGGGCGCGAACCCGGACGACGGGAACATGACAACGGAAGACATACGCAACGTGGCCATAGTGGCTCACGTGGACCACGGGAAGACGACTTTGGTGGACGCCATGCTCTGGCAGAGCGGGCTCTTCAGGGACAATCAGGTGGTGAGGGAGAGGGTCATGGACTCCATGGACCTCGAGCGCGAGAAGGGCATCACCATCATGGCCAAAAACACCTCCGTGGTTTACGGGGGCGTGAAGATAAACATCGTCGACACCCCGGGGCACGCCGACTTCGGGGGGGAGGTGGAGAGGACTCTCACCATGGTGGACGGGGCCTTGCTCCTGGTGGACGCCGCGGAAGGGCCCTTGCCCCAGACGAGGTTCGTGCTCCGGAAGGCCCTGGGGAAGAAGCTCCCGGTCATACTCGTGATAAACAAAATCGACAGGCCGGACAGAAGACCCGGGGAGGTCCTGGACGAGATCTACGACCTCTTCATAGATCTGGACGCCGAGGAGTCCCAGCTGGACTTTCCGGTCCTCTACGCCAACGCCAAGGCCGGGGTCGCGACGGACGACCTGGAGATTGCCCTCGCGGGGAAGGCCATAAACCTCGTCCCCCTCTTTCAGAACATAGTGGACCACATGCCCGCCCCCAAGGGGGACGCGAATCTCCCCTTCCAGTTTCTCGTGACCAACCTGGAGTGGTCGGACTACGTGGGGAGACTCGTCATAGGCCCGGTGAGGAGGGGATCGTTGAAGGCGGGGGAAGACGCGGCCGTCATAAAGGACGGCCGCGTCTTCTCCCGCTCCCAGATTAAAACCATCTACGCCTACGAGGGACTGGGGAGGGTCGAGACGGACCGGGCCGAGTGCGGGGACATAATATGCCTTTCGGGGATCCCGGAGGCCTTCATCGGGGACACCGTTTCCAATCCGGAGTTTCCGGAGGCCCTCCCCAAGGTGGTGGTGGACGAGCCCACCCTCACCATGGAGTTTTCGGTGAACGATTCGCCCTTGGCGGGAAGGGAGGGAACCCTCCTCACCTCGAGGCGGATAAGGGATCGCCTGGAAAAGGAAACCCTGTTCAACGTGTCCGTGAGGGTGACCCTGGCCGGGGACGCCTCGGGGGAGGTCTGCCGGGTGGGGGCGAGGGGCGAGCTGCAGCTCGCGATCCTCGTCGAAACCATGAGGAGGGAGGGCTTCGAGCTCACCCTGGGCCCCCCGAGGATAGTCCTTTCGGAGGTCGACGGAAAACTCACCGAACCCCTGGAGCTGGTCGTGATTGACGTCCCGGAGGAGCACATAGGGGTCGTGAGCGAAAAGCTCTCGGTCCGCAGGGGAAAGATTGTGAAACTCACGAACCA
>JAITKT010000154.1 GCA_031278225.1 Deltaproteobacteria bacterium | reverse complement strand
CAGCGGTAGACGGGATGGATGTCGGGCTCGCCGGGGTCGTGGGGGCCTATGCGCCTGACCAGGGGGGTTTTCTCCCTCAAGCGGATTACGGTCCTCTCTTCCCAAACCTCGGGGTTTTCCCTCACGGGGTCGTCCTGGAAGCGGTAACGCCTCATCCCCGCGTTCAGGATGGTCGCGACGCAGAGGACGCTCACGGAGAGCGAACTCCCGCCGTAGCTCACGAAGGGGAGGGGTATCCCCACCACGGGGAAGATGCCCGTGACCATGGCCACGTTTATCAGCATCTGCCAGAACAAAAGGGAGGTCAGGCCCAGGACCAGGCACTTTCCGAAATTGTCCTTGCTTCGTCGGACCACGGAGAGCCCGGAGCGGATGAGGACGTAAAAGAGGGCCAAAACCGTCATGGCCCCCGCGAAGCCCCACTCCTCGGCCAGGGCCGCGAAGGCGAAGTCCGTGTCCGGGGCGGGGAGAAAGCCGTATTTCTGCTGGGTGCCGTCGTGAAAACCCCGGCCGAGAATTTGCCCGCTCCCTATGGCCCGCTTGGACTGGATTATCTGCCAGCCCTTGCCGTTGAAATCGTCCTCGGGATTGGAGTGGTTGAAGACCCGTTCCAGCTGGTAGCCCCGCACGATCTTCTTTTTCACGAGCCAGCCCAGTCCCCCGAAGAGGAAGGTCCAGGCGAGGATGACGGCCGTCGCGGCGGCGATGGCTATCTTCAAACCCCTCGAGGAGCGGATCGCGACGAAGATCGGAAACGCGGTCAGACCCAGGAGCCCCGCGGTGCCGAGGTCGGGCTGTTTCAGGATGAGGTAAAAGGGGAGAAGCACGAAGGCCGCGGGAAGGAGAAAGGTGGAAAGGGTCATGCCGTTTTTCCCGGCGTACTCCTTTCTCGAGAAATGGGCCGCGAGCAAGACGACCAGAATGGGTTTCATGAGTTCCGAGGGCTGGACGCGGAAGGCCCCGAAGTCCAGCCAGCGGGTGGCGCCCCCGGCCGTGACGCCGAAGTGTTTCACGAAGAGGAGAAGGGCTATTCCCAAAACGTAGAGGGGAAGGGCGAATTTCTTCAAGATCCCGTAGTCGAAAAAGAGGGACGCGAAGGCCGCGGAAAGGGCGAAGAGGAAGAACGCCAGCTGTTTCGAGAACTCGGAGAGGGAAGCCGCGTTTCCCGACGAAAGGCTCACGGAATAGAGATTCAAAAGCCCGATGGCCGAAAGGGCCAAAGCCGAGAGAACCAGGGGCCAGCTGAAGTTCTCCATGAGCCGTCTGTCCATGGAAAAGAGTTTCACGGTCAAATCTCTCCTTTCCAACCGGCGGGCTTGTCCGGCTGGGCCTGATAGGGGGGCATCACCCTCGTGTCCACGCTCTTGTCGAAATAGGCGGCCAGGACCTTTTGGGCCACCGGGGCCGCGCGGGCCCCCCCGCCCCCGGCGTGCTCGAGAAGCACCGTCACCACCACTTCCGGGTTTTCCGCGGGGGCGTAGGAGGTGTACCAGGCGTGGTCCTGATATTTGTAGGGCCTTCCCGTGCTGGTGTAGCCCTGGTATTTCTTGAGACTCACGACCTGGGCCGTCCCGGTCTTTCCCGCGACCCTTATCCCGGGGAGCCCGGCCCTTCTTCCCGTGCCCCCGGGCTCGTTCACGACGGCCTCCAAACCCTTTCTTATCTTTTCGACGTAATCGGGGTTCAGGTTAATTTTGTTCAAGGTCTCCGGCTCCGCGGTCCTTACGACCCTCCCCTCGAAGTCGGTCACTTCCTTCACGATGTGGGGCCGCATGAGGGTCCCGCCGTTCGCGGCCACCGCGGTGTACTGCGCGACCTGGAGGGGGGTCGTCAAAAGATAGCCCTGCCCTATGGAAACGGGAAGGGTTTCGCCCGCGGTCCAGGGGGCATTGAAACGCCTCATCTTCCAGTCCTGGTCCGGGACCAGTCCCGGGCGCTCGGTCGCGAGGTCCGCGCCCAGGGTGCGGCCGAGACCGAAGAATTCCTTCACCCTCTTGGCCATCCTGTCCACTCCCAAACGCCTCCCCACCTCGTAGTAGTAGACGTCGCAGGACTCCTTGAGGGAGCGGTAGAGGTTAACCCTCCCGTGGCCGCGTCTGTTCCAGCACCCGAACACGTGGTCCCCCAGCTTCAGTCCCCCGCCGCAGTGGACGCTCGTCTCCGGGGTTATCACCCCCTCCGCCAGGGCCGAGAAGGCCACGGCTATCTTGAAGGTGGAGCCGGGGGGATACTGTCCGCCGGCGGCGCGGTTTTCCATGGGCCGGAAGGGGTCCTCCACGAGGGATTTCCAACGCTCTTTCGAAATCCCCCCGGTGAAGTCGTCGATGTTGAAGAAGGGGGAGGAGGCCATGGCGAGGATCTCGAAATTCCTCGGGTCCATCACCACCACGGCACCGGCCCTTTCCCCCAGGACCGATTGCGCGACCCTCTGGAGCCTGCTGTCTATGGTGAGAATCAGGTTGTGGCCGGGGGTGGGGTATTCCCGCTCCAGTTCCTCCAAAAGCCTCCCCTTGGAGTCCACGGTCATGAGCCTTCTCCCCTTTTTCCCCTGGAGAAGGTTGTCCATGCTCTGCTCCACCCCGCTCTGGCCTATCAAATCCCCCTGGGAGAGCCCGGGGTAGTTCCCCCCGAGGAGCTGCTCCTGGTTTATCTCCCCCAAATACCCGATGACGTGGGGCGCGAAGGACCCGGAGAGCGGTTTCCGGACGCTGTTGACCCTCAGGGAAAGCCCCTCCAGATAATGCCTCCTCGTCTCCAGAAGGGTGAGATCGGACCGGGTCAAATCCGAGAGCCAGACGTTGGGCTCGTAGGGCTTCTTGCTCTTGAAGGCCTGAAACCTCGCGTAAAGGTCGGCCGGGTCCCTTCCTATGATGGTCCCTATCTTTTCCGACAAGGCCCTGACGTCGGAGTCGTTTCCGATCTCCTTGGGCGTGGCCAAAAGCTCGAAGGAGACCGAGTTGTCCACGAGCACGATTCCGTTCCGGTCCTTGATGAGCCCCCTCGTCGTGGGTATCTGCGTGAACCTCGTGTGGTTGATGTCGGATTTCTCCCTGTACTCCTCCCCCATGGTTATCTGCAAAAACCACAGCCTCGCCGCCAAAATCGCGAAGGCGAGAATCACGGCCCAATGAAACCAGCGGAAGCGGAGGGCTTCGGTCGCGGTCTCCCTCGCGGCGGGCGTTCCCCAGGGCATCTTCTAAGCCTCCCCTTTCAGGCCCAGTTTGTCGAAAAGGCCGAAAAAAATCGCCGCGAAGAGAGCCGTGGAAACCCCTTGGAGGCAGAGCGTCAGGAAAAGAGGGTAGGCCGCCCCCCGGGGAAAGGTTCCCTCGAGAAGAAAGAAGATCCCCGGAAGAAAGACCCCCCGAACGATCCCGAAGACCGCGAAGACCAGAATCCCCGCCATCCGGGGACGGTTGAAATCGAAGAAATCGGACAAAACCCCGATCGCGATCGCGAGGAGCACCAGAAGCGAGGGATAAAACCCCGCCGGCCCCAACGAGAGCCCGTCCCTCGCGAAGCCGAAGAGAAAGGCCCCGAGGCAGGCGACGTGAAACTCGGTCCTGAGGGCGAGCCAAACCAAAATCATGAGCGAGACGTCCGGCGCGAAAATCCCGGACAAAAGCCCCCTTGACCCCGGGGCCGCCGCGAACGCGACATGGGACAGTCCCAGGGCCATGAGAAGAACGACTCCCCAAATCCTCGGGTTTTCGGGAACCACCCGTTTGGCCAGGTTTGCCATGGGAACCTCGAACCGCGACAAGTCCGGAAGACCGGGACAAAAAACGAAAAAAAACGGGAAAAAACGAGACCTTCCCGCCGGGATCAGGTTTTTTCGCGGGGGGCCTTCCCAAGGGGAATCTCCCCCCCTTGGAAAAAGCCGAAAACGCGAATCCGATACCCGGCGGATTGGAATCCGCCCCGTCCGGATTTGTTCCCCGGACGATCGGAAAAAAAAGGCGACTCCGGGACCCTCGGGCGAAACCCGCGGTTCGCGGCCCAAGGTCACGGGAAAAAAATCGAATCAAAACCTTCGGGAAAACGGCGTCGCGTCTCGTTAAGTCGTCGCTCCCCATGGGGGCGGGAAGGCGAAAGGCAAAGGCGCCTCGGCAAAACCCGATGGTTTTCGCCCCGGGGTCCCCGGGAAAAAGATCGAATCGAAAAATCGGGGAAAGCGGCGTCGCGTCTCGTTAATCCGTCGCTTCCCGTCGGGCGTCAAGGCGAAAGGCAAGGCGCTTTGGCGAAACCCCCCGGGTTCAGGCCCCTGATTCCCGGACGGGGCGAGTCATCCCCGACCTTTCGGGAAAGCGGCGCCGCGTCTCGTTAATCCGTCCTTGACCCGGAAACGTTTCCCGCGGGAACCTGAAAAAGCGCCGTCGATTCCGGGGGGCCGCGGGCGGGCGTCCGGGTCCCCGGTCGTCGCGGTCGTCGCGGTCGTCCCGTTGGGGGCATGGGCAAAACACTGAGGCGAAAGAAAAAGGGGTATCGCCCCGAAAGTCCGGGACCGGGAATTTTCGCGACCCGGCCCCGGCTTAAGGGGTCAAATTCGGGCCTTTCGGGAAAGCGGCGTCGCGTCTGATTAAGCGGTCTTCCGAGCGCCGGTTCGCGACCTTCGCGACGCCCGGGTCGTCCCCGGGATCCCGATCGTTTCCGCCGTCACCCTCGCGGGGAAGTCAAAAACGGAGGCGTTTGGCGAAATCCCCGGGGTAACGCCCGAAAGCGCCGGGGCGGGAAATTTCAATCCGCCGGCCGGCTCGCGGAAAGGGTTAAATTTTGACGGATCGGGAAAAGCGGCGTCAAATCCGAAAAAAGGCGTTTCGGTCCGGGGGTCGGGACCGGTTTCGCGGCGGATTGGTCAAAAACAAGCGGCCGGTCGTTCGGGTTTTCGGGGGCCGGGGACCCCGCCCGGGGTCAAAGGCGGAACCGCGCCGAAATCAGGGAACACATATGGTACGAAAGAAACGGTTTTGTCTGACATACGGTAGACATCGCCATTGACGGGTTAAAAAATTGTAATCTCACAAGTTCTTGTTGTTTTTGTGAAAATTCAGACGGGAGTGGCGTTTCGGAAGGGGGTTTTAAAAAAAAGGGAGTGAATTTCGCCCGTGTTTAATGATACACCATTTTCCCCGGGAACTCCAAACTTTTTTTACGTTTTCCAAATCCGAGGGGTTTCGGGGGGTTTTCGGGGAACCCCGGACGGGCGAACGGGTTTCGACGGGGAGCGGGGTCGGGGTCGGGGACGTAAAGGGGCCTCCGCGCCCGCTCCCCCAAGGCCCCCGGCGAAGGGGCGGGGGGATTGGGGGAATCAAAGAAGAGGGGCGAGGCGAGGGTCATTTCATCAGGTTCTTTTTCCGGTAAAGGGAAAAGACGTCCGGGGCGAGCTCGGTCCAATCCAGGGGGATCGGGGGGTCGAGGACGACCATGACTTCCTCCAGGGAGCCCATGTCCACCCGGGGGGTGACCTCGGCCCTCATGAAAAAGCCCATGCTCATCTTGTCCACGAAG
>JAITKT010000125.1 GCA_031278225.1 Deltaproteobacteria bacterium | reverse complement strand
AAACGGAAGGGAAACTATTGACGCTTCCGGGGAGAAAAAGGCAAAACCCGACGCCGGAAACCGGGAAGGCTTTGGGGCTTCGAATTCGCGGACGCCGGTCCGGAACATCCGGCCGCCGGGGGATATCGCGCCAAAAATCGAATTTTCGGGGACCGTCCCCGGAAGCCGAAGGCATTTTCGCGGATCTTTCCCCTTGACCCGCGGGGCAAAAGAATGCATTATGAGATTTCCGAAGTGCCCCCGGGCTCTCCTGAGCCCGATAATCCCCGAAAACAAGGCACTTTCCTTAAAATCCCCGACATTCGAATCGTTCGGACGGACTTCCGGACCGATTCCCGCAAGGTTCGGCTCAAATAAACGCATGAGCTTAAACAATCATACAATACATTAACTTTTATAGTTAATTATACATAATTATGGCATCCTTTGGCCTTTAAATTTGGCTGTTGATTTCCCGCGGGATTTAAGGCTAAAATCTCCCCCGCCTCGAGAGCCTCTCGCGTCTTTCGCGGACCCGGTCCGCCGCGGGCGCTCTTTCGAGGCTTCTTCCGTTTTTTCGCTCTTTCGCTCTTTCGCTCTTTCCGCGTTTTCCGCGCTTATTCGCGTTTTTCGCTTTTCCGCCGCTTACCGTTTTCGTTTTTTTAAATTTTTCAACGCGTCTTTTTATCTTTTAACGTTCGAACCCGGCTTCGGGTTATTGTGGTTTGGCGTTCGCCGGTGGTATATTGCCCCCGACGTCCGAAAATCTCCCCCCGGCGGGAAAAACCCGGACCCCGGGTCACGGGTCCCGCGCCAATCGCCGAAAACCCCGTCAACGCCGCTTCCGTCTTCCCGGCGCGGGTTCCTCATCCGTTTTCGGAATTCCCCGGTTTCGCGCATTTTCCCGCGGTCGCGTGTTTTTTGATTTGGCGGATCGAAAGCCAAGGGCTTTCGTCGAAATCGCGGTTGCTCGAAAAAACTCCCGGGAGTCGCGAAGCGCGCGAATCATCCGGTATTTGGTTTTTTGTTTTCTTTTCGCGCGAAACCGGCTCTTTTCGCCTTCGCCGACCGGAGGTTGTTCGAAAAAATCAAAGACAAGCAACCCCCTTTGGGGGCCTCGTTTTTTTACGCTCCAGCAAAAAAATTTATTTTTCTCACGAAAGGATTCAATTTATGACAAAAGCCGAATTGGTAGCCAAGATCGCGGAGGAAGCCTCCATCTCACAGGCCCAGGCAAACAAGGCTCTCCACAGTTTCGTACAGAACGTTTGCCGGGAAGTGAAGACGAACGGCGGCATCTCCGTGGCCGGCCTCGGGTCTTTCTCCATTTCCAAGAGGGCCGCCAGGACCGGAATCAACCCCAGGACCAGGGAACCCATCAAGATCGCCGCTTGCAACTCCGTCAGGTTCAAGTGCGCCAAGGCCCTGAAGGACCTGGTGAACGAGTAGGGTTCGCCCGACTTTTCCCCCGCGACTTTCCGTGGTATCATCGAAACACGCGAAGGGTCGTTTTTACGACTTTCGCGAAACTCCCGAAAACCGGTCCCGGAGACCCGCGGTCTCCGGCGAAGAGGTGAAAAATGGCAAGAGTGACGATTGACGACTGCCTGAGAAACGTCGACAACAGGTTTTCATTGATCCATCTGGCGGCGGAAAGAGCGAGACAACTGAAAAAGGGCGCTCTCCCCCTGATTCCCAACAAAGACAAAAACAAACCCATTGTTTTGGCCTTGAGGGAAATCGCGGGAGGACAGATCACTTACGAAAACGTCGGAAAATTCGAGCCCGCCAACAGGCGCGACGACTTCTCCGACGATTTCGACCCCGGCGACGACTCCGGCCCCTACTACTGACGGCGGGTCCCCCCGGGAAACGGCCGCGAAACCGCCGCTCCCGACTCCCCCCGAAGGCGTCCCGAAAGAGACCGGAACGGGGGGCGACTCCGCGAATCGCCTTCGGAACCCAGGCGCGCCCGGTTCCGAAACGTCATTCCCAAGGGCCGCCGGCCTTTGTTTTTCCCCCAATCCCCCGACGATGCCCCTAAAAAGGCGCTTTGCCGAAAAACGGGAAAAGGGGAAGGGAAAAGACGACGGTCGGGATGATTCCGTAAGTTTCGAAATGTCCGAAAGAAAGCGCGGCGGATTGACGTTCGTCGCGCTTTTTTCGCGCTTCTCCCCGAAATCCCCCCGTTTTCAAAGTTTCCCCCCGTTTTCAGCCGTTTTCCCCGAAAAACGCCGTTTTTTCTCCCCACTCCCCTCTTTTGGCCCCGAAACGCGCGTTTTTCCCGAGCGTCCCGCCCGTTTTCCCGCTTCCGGAGCCCTTTTTCGCCTCTTTCCCGCTTTCTTCGTAGAGAACCGGGGAAATCCCCCGAACCCCGAAAACGCCCCGGATGCCCCCGGAGATGCCCGGGAAGCCCCCGAAAGCGCCCGGAAGTCCCCGGAAGCGCCCGGAAGTCCCGTTGATCTTTCCAAAACGGGCGTCAAGGTGCTAAAATAGCCTCTCGATCGGCGCCGACATTTTGCCCGGGGCGGCCCGGAGCCCTCTTTCCCGGGATTTTTTCGCGCCGCGTCGCCCGAAACAAATTTTTCGTCATTCCCTTGCCTTCTTTTTTCGGGTTCCGAACGCCCCGGCCGTCGGGGCTTCCCCTCTTTTCACTCCCGACCGAAACCATTCCGAAATCGCCTTCCCGACGCGGGCTCCCGGCCACCGGGATTCGTCCGCCGATCCCCGCCCGGTCGAGAAACGGGGGAACCGGACCGGGGCGCGGGACGCGGACGCGAGGGGAGTCGCCAAGAGTCGCCTAGAGTCGCCTAGAGTCGCCGGAAGGCGGCCGCAATCCTCCGATGCCCCGAATCGCGGATCGCCGGCCCGCGCCATTCGGGAAAATTTCGGAACAAAACGCGTAAAAACGGGTGCCGCCATGGGACGCTTCAGCTTTTGGGAAATCACGATAATAGTCGTCTTAATCCTTCTCATCTTCGGGGGCCGGAAGCTTCCGGAGTTGGGACGCGCCCTGGGGAAGGGAATAGCCAATTTCCGCAGCTCCGTCTCGGACAAGGACGGAACCCCCAAAGACGCCGCGAGCAAGGACAAAACCCCCTCCGACGACGGAGACGGAGCCGCCAAGGGCTGAGTCGGGCATGGTCAGACCCGGTCGGACCGGGTCGGCCCGGGTCGGACCCGGTCGGGCAGAATCGGGCCGGGTCGGACCGACTCCGATCAAACGGTCCGACGGAACGCCCCCAAAAAATCGGCCGGAATCCGCACCCCTTTCCCTCGGGGTCACCCCGGGTTTCGGCCGGAACCCCCAAGGCTTTCGGGCTCCCCGCGCCTTTCGCGCGCGAACACACACGTTGAAAAAGAGAACGAATCATGGCCCTACCTTTGATGGTCCAAGGCTGCACCTCGGACGCGGGCAAAAGCACCATAGTGACCGGCATCTGCCGCTGGCTCGTGCGGAAAGGTCACTCCGTCGCCCCCTTCAAACCCCAAAACATGGCTCTGAACAGCGCCGTCACGATTGACAAGGGCGAAATAGGGAGAGCCCAGGCCGTTCAGGCCCAGGCCTGTCGTTTGAAGCCGGTGAACGACATGAACCCCGTCCTCCTGAAACCCAACTCGGACACCGGCTCCCAGGTGATAATCCAGGGGAAGGCCCTTACCGACATGGAGGCCAGGGCCTATCACAGCTACAAGCCCACCGCCCTCGCGGCGGTCTTGGACTCCTACCGGCGGCTCTCTTCCCAATACCAATACGTGATCATCGAGGGGGCGGGCTCCCCCGCGGAGATCAATCTGAGACAGGGAGACATCGCGAACATGGGCTTCGCAGAGGAGATAGACGCCCCGGTGATCCTCGTGGCCGACATAGACAGGGGGGGAGTCTTCGCCCACCTGGCCGGGACCTGCATGGTTTTGAGGCCCAGCGAGCAAAACAGGATAAAGGGTTTCGTCATCAACCGCTTCAGGGGGGATCCCACCATCCTGGATCCGGGTCTCGACTGGCTGGAGGACTACACCGGAAAACCGGTCCTGGGCGTCATACCCTACATCGTGGGCTTTCATCTCGAGGCCGAGGACGCCATAGACAGGCGTCAGGGGGAAAAGGCCCAGGCCGCCCTGAAGATCGTCATTCCCGTGACCCCCAGGATAAGCAACCACACGGACTTCGATCCCCTGAGACTGCATCCCCAGGCCGAAGTCACCTTCGTGCGGCCGGGGGAAACCCCTCCCCCGGCGGATCTGATAATCCTCGCGGGCTCCAAGAGCGTGAGACCCGACTTGGCCTTCCTGATCAGGGAAGGCTGGGACGAACGCCTCCGAAAACACCTCCGCTACGGGGGAAAAGTCCTGGGGATCTGCGGGGGCTACCAGATGCTCGGGAAGTTCATCCGCGACCCCGACGGTCTGGAGTCCAAGCCGGGGACCAGCGTCGGTCTGGGACTTCTCGACACCGAGACTGTCCTGGAGCCGGAAAAGCAGCTCGTGAACATGGAGGGCCACCTCACCATCGACGGGGCCCC
>JAITKT010000101.1 GCA_031278225.1 Deltaproteobacteria bacterium | reverse complement strand
GTTCGGTTTCACCCGTTTTTTTCCCCGCGACTCCGTCGCCGCGAGGAAAAATTCGGGTTTTTTCTCGCCTTCGGGCGGAGCGACAGGGCGGCCCCAGGTTTCGGAAGAAAAAAACGGTTTTCCGGTAATGAATTTCACGCTAAAACAACGCGATTTAAGCGATATTACGTAAATATCGCCTTTTATCGCGATATGCTTTCAAAGGGCCGCGCCATTCGACGCGCCCGCCTTCAAGGCAAGCTTCCGCGGCCCTGGGCCCCGTTCGGACTTGATTTTTTCACGCGCGTACTTTATATTTTGAAGGCTCCGCGTCACAAACCCGGTCGCCCCGGGACGAATCCCGCGAAGACCGGGAATCCCCGATTTCGCCTCGGATTAATCGCTCTTTTCGCTTTCGCTCCCGATGTTTCCTCGCGGTTCAAACCGCCAATCATCGGCCGGGTTTTTCCGTTTTCGGTTTCGCGCCGAGCCCTAGCCTCTCACTCCCCATAACGCCGCGACATCGCTCCGCTCCCGTTTCGAACTCACTCCCGCGACGTCCGTCACCGACATCGCCGTCCCCGCGACGACGCTCCCGTCGCTCCCGCGCCCGCGGGCCTCCCGGTCCCGTCGGGAACCGCCTTCGAGAACCCCGCTCGCTCCATCCGGAAGAAGACGTCCGGGAAACGGTCTTCCCGAACACCGGAAAAGAAGAATTGGATCCAGGATGGAACATCGCAACTTTTCCCGGCCTTGCCCGCGTTCGCCGGTGAACGCCCCTTTCTCTTTTTCGTTCCGGCCGGGACCCGAAACCCCAATCGCGCTTTTGACCTTACTTCTCCCGCTCGTCTTCTTATTCCTCTTCCCGGGTTCCTCGGGGGCCGACGAGGCACCCCCGGCGGACGTCGGGGAGGTCGGTTTCGGGAAGGCCGAGGCCTCGGAACCCGACAACCAGGCGATCATCACCGAAGCCGACATCCTGGCCATGAAGGTCACGAAGCTCCACGACGCTTTGAATCAGGTGCCGGGGGTGTCGGCCACCAACAGTTCCATCTCCATCCACGGCTCGAGCAAGGTGAGGGTCTTCGTGGACGGGACCCCCCTGAACGACCCCACGGCCGGGCACGGCTCCATTAATTTCGATCTCGTGGCCCTCCAATCCGTGGAAAAGATAGTGATAATAAAGGATTCCGGGGGCCTCAGGTACGGTCAGGACGCGTCGGCGGGGGTGGTTCTCATAACGACCAAAACCTTCGGCTCGCGAAAGCCCTCGGGGCAGCTGAGGGTCTGGTACGGAACCCAGGACAGCTTCAAGGCGGACGGGAGCGTCTCGGCGTCCTTCGGACAATGGGGCGTCTCGGCCAAGGCGGGCTACGACAAGACCGACGGCTACAAGATCAACAACGCGAGCCGAAGGCTCAAGGGAGGTTTCAAGATCGGGAGGTCCTTCGGGGAGAACAAAAGCGTCTTCTTCTCCCTGGACGGGCAATCGGAGCGGAAAGGCATGTCGGGTTACCCCGAGAGCCCCACCCCCAACGCCAAACAGAAGGGCCACAATTATTCCGCGACCCTCGCGGGCGAATGGAAGGGCCTTTCCAACAACCTCTATTACAACGTCGGCCGCGTGGCCAACCGGGACGAGTCCAGAAACCTCGACCAATCCCTCACGGTCGCGGAGTACGGTGACTCCCTCACCTTCTCTTCCTCGGCGGGCCCCCTGAACTATTCGCTGGGCGCGGGTTTTCGCGGGATGACGGCCGAATCGAGCGGCTTCGGGCGCAAAACGGAGAGCGTCGTCCATTTTTACGGGGCGGGGAACCTGAAACCCTTCCCGCGGCTTCCCCTGACCCTCAGCGCGGGACTCAGGTACAACCTGAACTCCGGCTTCGCGAACTCCTTCAATCCCGAGGGGGCGGTTTCCCTCAGGAAGGGCATGTTCGAGGTGGTCTACAAGATAAACCGGGCCGTGAACACCCCGACCTTTCAGCAGCGTTTCAATCATTCGAGTTCCACCGTGCCCAACCCCGACCTTTCGATCGAAAAGGTCTTGAGCCAAAACCTGTCCGTGGTCTTCGAGCCGAACAACCGCGTGACCCTGAACGCCTCCGTCTACCGGAACGCCCTCAAGGGCCGCATCTCCTACGTGAGGGACGCGGGCTCTTCCACGGGACAGTACCAGAACCTGGGAACGGCCTCCTACGAGGGCTTCGATTTCGGTTTTTCCCTGAAGTTCCCGAAATATTTGGAGTTAAAGGGACGCTACGCCTATCTCGTCGCGAAGGACGAGGACCTGGACCTCTTCCTCACCGGGCAGTCCAGACACTACGCCTCTTTGGAGGTCCTCGCCCACCCGACGGAAAAAGCGGCCGCGGCCCTGAAGCTGGACTACAGGGACAGATGCTTCACCGATCGCCTGAACACCGCGAGGATGCCCGGGCGCCTTTTGGTTTCGGCGAGGGCCGAATACGATTTCGGTTTCGCGACGCTCTTCGTCGACGGAACGAACATCCTCGGGAAAGACTACAAGTACGCGGACGGCCTGGAAGGTCCCCCCATGGAGCTGATGTTCGGGCTCAAGCGCGACTTCTGACCGCCGGTCCCAGGGGAACCGAAAAAAAATTTTTTTTCCGCTTTTTCGATTTTTTTTCGAATCCGGGGAGTTTTTCCCCGAAAAAATTTTTTCGATAAACTCCGAAGCCGCGTCCGACCCCCCTTCAGGGCGCGGCCCGCCAAAGGAATCGCAACAAATGAAGACAC
>JAITKT010000018.1 GCA_031278225.1 Deltaproteobacteria bacterium | reverse complement strand
GGTTCATTGACGCTTTTCCTCCCCGACGGACCTGCTCGTCAGGCGGGGAGCCCCCGGGCCCCGCGCGCCCGACGGGGAGGCCGGCGAATGGCCCCCCCGGCCCCGTTTTTTCTCCCCGGGGTCGCGGTTTTTTGACGCTTTTCCTCCCCGACGGACCTGCTCGTCAGGCGGGGAGTCCGGCGGGGAGTCAGGCGAGAGCCCCCGGACCCGATTTTTTTTCTCCCCGGGGACGCGGTTTTTTGCTATTTTGTTTTTGTCAAAGGTTTTTTTGACGATTCCCCCCCCTCCCGTCGGACCACCCGGTCCGGCGGGAGGGGCCGTCGGGTCGTCATTTGGGATTATCCGGAGGTGTTTCGTGGGAGGGATCGATTCCGAAGAAAACAAGGTTCCGCGGATCCTGTACTTTTCCGCCGCGGGCATGGAAATAGAAACCCTGTCGTCGGCTTTGCGGGACCTTTTGGACGAGGGCCTGAAGATCAAGGTCTCGGCCAGGACCAACCAACAGCTCTTCGACGAGTCCAGGAGAGTGGCCTTCGTGAACGAGGCCATGGCCTCGGACGTCCTGGTCATTTGCCTCCACGGGGGACCCGATTCCTTCGGGGCCTTCAAGGAGTTCCAGGACGCCATGGAGGATCCGGAACGAACCGAAAAGCCCTTCGTACACGTCCAGCCCTCGGCCTCGGACACCGAGGGCCTCGATTGGGCCAAAAAACACTCCGACGACTTCGGATCCGAGGGATACCGGGAGACTTATACGCGCCTCCTCGCCGGGGGGAGGGAAAACTTCCGCTCGGTCCTGAAGATCTTCCACAACCGGGCGACGGGGGGAAACCTCGAAATCGAACCGGTCGTTCCCCAACCCCACGACGGGGTCTACCACCCGGACCTCCCCGGTTACCCGAGCCTCGAGGAGTACCTGGAAAAAAAGGTCGACCCCGCGAAACCAACGGTGGGGCTCTTCTTCCACAACGTCTACCGCCTGAACGGGAACCTCGCTCACGTCGACGCCCTCATAAGGGCCATCGAGGCCAAGGGGGCGAACGCCCTTCCCGTGTTTCACCTGAGGCACAGGGACAGGGAGCTCGAAAACGACGGGGTGGTCAAGGTCGCGGAAAAGTTTTTCAAGGACGCGGAAGGCAAAACCAGAATCGACGTTCTTTTGAGCGCCATGTCCTTTTCCATGACCCTTTCCATTCCCGAAACCATGGACCTCTACCCGACCCTGGGCGTGCCCGTCCTCCAGGCCACGGTCTGCTTTTCCCCCCGGGAGGTCTGGAGGGAATCGGTTCAGGGCCTTCCGACCCCCGACGTTTCCATGTCCGCGGCCCAGCCGGAATTCGACGGAAACCTCATAAGCGTGCCCTTCGGTTTCAGGGAGCAGAACAGGTTCGACCCCTTGACCAAATCTTTAATCGTCTCCTACGAGCCCGACCCCGAGAGGACCGAAAAGCTCGCCTCCCTCGCGGTCAACTGGGGAAAGCTCCGGAAAACCCCCGTCGGGGACAGGAGGATCGGGGTGGTCTTTCACCACTATCCCCCGAGAAACGACAGGATAGGTTGCGCGGCGGGCCTCGACAGCTTCCGGAGCGTCGTGAACATCTTAAAGGACCTCAAGAGCGCCGGGTACAAGGTTGACGAGACCTTCGAGGGGGAAGACGAGCTGGCCCATGAGATACTCTCCCGCATGACCTGCGACCGGCGTTTCCTCACCCCGGACCAAATGTCCGAGAGGGCCGAGGCGAGGGCCGGCGCGGAACTCTACCGCCCCTGGAGCGGGGAGATCCCCGAACCCGTGCGCCTGAAAATGGTCAAGGACTGGGGCGAGGTCCCGGGGGAGCTTTTCACTCATCAAGGGGAGATGCTTTTTCCCGGTCTCGCGACCGGAAACGTCTTCATAACCGTCCAGCCCCCGAGGGGGCTTCTGGAAAACATCGAGGCCGTTTACCACGACTTTTACCTGACCCCTCCCCACCATTACCACGCCCACTACAGGTGGCTCCGGGACGTCTGGAAATGTCAGGCCCTCGTCCACGTGGGGAAACACGGGTCCCTCGAATGGCTTCCCGGAAAGGCCCTGGGGCTTTCGGAGCTTTGTCATCCGGACCTCGCCATCATGGACATCCCCAACGTCTATCCCTACATAATCAATGACCCCGGCGAGGGCACCCAGGCCAAGCGCCGTTCCTACGCCTGCATCATAGACCACCTGACCCCGGCCTTCACGAACGCGGACCTTTACGACGAGCTCCAAAAGGTCGATTCCCTCGTCGCGGAACTGCGCCTCGCGGAAACCGAGGACCCGGCCAAGGTCCCCGTTTTGAAGGGCCTCGTGATCGACGCGGCCGTTAACGCCAACCTCGCGGCGGACCTCGAGACGAGCCGCGAGGCAATGGAAGAAGACTTCGAGGGTTTTTTGGAAAAACTCCACTCCTACCTCCACGAGCTCGAGGACACCATGATCGGGGACGGGATGCACGTCCTGGGCGTTCCGCCGGAGGGAAAACCCCTGACCGAATTTTTGGTCCAACTCACGAGAATCGAGGGCCCCGGGGCCCCGTCCCTGCGGGAATCGCTTCTCTCCGCGAGAGGTTACGACTACGACGAGGCCCTCGCCTTCCGGGGGAAAGCCAATCCCGAATGGAAGGGGAGGTCGGGGGCGGAAATAATCCGGGAAAACCACGAGCTCTCCCTCCGGATCGCGGAGGGCCTAAGGGAAGAAAACTTCGACCCCGCCGCCATCCCCGCGGTTCTCTCGGGCGTTTTGGGAAAGGCCCCGAAGGGCAAGGACCCCGCGCGCGACCCCAAGCTCCTGGAAATTTTAAACCGGATCTGCCGCGTCCTCGCCCCCGACGTGGCGAAGTCCGTCGAGGAAATTTCCGCCACCGCGACCGCCCTGGACGGGGGCTTCGTGCGCCCGGGTCCCTCCGGGGCCCCCACCCGGGGTCAGAGCGACATCCTCCCCACCGGCCGCAACTTCTACTCCGTCGACCCCAACAAGATCCCGAGCCCCGCGGCCTGGGAGGTGGGGGTCGCGATGGGCGACGCCCTCATCGAAAGGACCCTCTCCGAAACCGGAAAATACCCCGAAAACGTGGGGATCCTCGTCTACGGCACCACGACCATGCGCACCCGGGGTGACGACATCGCCGAGATCTATCATCTCCTGGGCCTGAAACCCGTTTGGAGACCCGGGGGGACGGTTTCCGGCCTCTCCGTCACCCCGCTTTCGGAACTCGGAAGACCCCGAATCGACGTGACCCCGAGGATCTCGGGCTTTTTCCGGGATTCCTTCCCCAATCTCGTGGAAACCATCGACAAGGCGGTGGAAATCGTCGCCAAACTGAACGAGCCTTTTTCCTCGAATTTCCTCCGGGCCCACGTTCGCGAAGATTTGGAACACTACGAAAAGAAGGGTCTTTCCAAAGACGAGGCCTGGCGCGAAGCCACCTTCCGGGTCTTCGGCTGTCCCCCGGGGACCTACGGGGCCGGGGTGCAGGAGCTCGTGGAATCCAAACGCTGGGAAAAACAGGACGATTTGGGCGACATCTACGTGCGCTATTCCTCCCACGCCTACGGCAGGGGCTCCTACGGGCTCGGGAAGGCCGAAAACTTCAAGAGAAATCTCGCGAGGGTGGACGTCACGGTCAAGAACGAGGATTCCCGGGAATACGACATGATGTCCTGCACGGACTACTACAATTACTACGGGGGTCTCATCGCGGCGGTCAGGATGGTGAGGGGGGTCATGCCCCTCTCCATCGTGGGGGACGGGGCGGATCCCAAACGGGTCCGGATGCGCACCACCTTCGAGGAGGCCAAACACGTCTTCCGGGCCCGGCTCGTTAATCCCAAATGGCTGGCGGGGATCAAGAGACACGGCTACAAGGGGGCCGGGGACCTGAGCCACATGATGGACACCATGTTCGGCTGGGACGCGACCGCGGACGTCATGGAAGACTGGATGTACCAAAAGGCCGCGGAGACCTACGCCCTCGACCCCGAGACGAAGGAGTGGATGGAGAAGGTCAATCCTTACGCGAGACAAAACATCCTGGACAAGCTCCTCGAGGCCATCCACAGAGGCATGTGGAACGCCTCCGACGACATGAAAAAGAGACTCGGGGACGAATACCTCGAACTGGAAGGCCGCCTCGAGGAGTGGAGCGACGGGCCCGACGAAACTCGCCGGGACGAAAGGAAAGCGGCCCTTTGACCATGACCGACGCGAGGAATCTTTTTCCCTTCGTCGCCGTCCGGGGACAGGACGAACTCAAGGAAGCCCTTCTCATAACCGCGATAAATCCCGCCTCGGGCGGGGTCCTCGTCCGGGGCGAAAAGGGCACGGCCAAATCCACCGCGGCGAGGAGCCTCACGGAAATCCTACCCCTTTTGCGGGTCCGCCCGGGTTGTCCCTACAACTGCGACCCCGCCCGTCCCGACGAACTCTGCGATTGGTGCCTCGCCCGCGCCGACCTCGAACCCGTCAAAAGAAGGGTCCCCTTCCTGACCCTCCCCCTGAACGCCACCGAGGACCGGGTCACGGGAGGCTTGGATTTCGAAAAGGCCCTCGCGACCGGCGAAAGACACAACGCCCCCGGGCTTCTGGCCTCGGCGCACAGGGGCATCCTCTACGTGGACGAGGTGAATTTACTCGACGACCACATAGTGGACGTCATCCTCGACGCCTCGGCCTCCGGCGTCAACATCCTCGAGCGGGAAGGCGTTTCCTTCTCCCATCCCTCCCGCTTCATCCTCATCGGCACCATGAATCCCGAGGAGGGGGACCTGCGTCCCCAGTTCCTGGACCGTTTCGGCATGTCCGTCACGGTGGAGGGCCTGAAAGACCCCGAGGCCCGGGCCGACCTCGCCCTCGCGCGCGAGGAATTCGACCTCGATCCCGTTTCCTTCCGCGCCAAACTCGAAAAAGAAACCGAGGACTTGAGGAAAAAACTCGAGGCCGCCAAAAGGATCCTCCCCTCGATCCGGATCTCCAAGAGGGTCCGGGGCTTCATGGCCTCCCTCTGCGCGGAAAACCGCGTGGCCGGCCACAGGGCCGACCTCTTCCTCGCCGAGGCCGCCAAGGCCGTCTGCGCCCTCGAGGGCATTTTCGAGGTGGAGGAGGAGACGGCCCTCCGCGTCTCCCGCCTGGTCCTCGCCCACCGCAGGCGGGAGGTCGCGCCTCCCCC